>NZ_BAAAUT010000010.1:0-154108 GCF_039534085.1 Planomonospora alba | reverse complement strand
TGCTGGCCATCACCCTGGCCGCCGGACTCGTCATCGGCCCCGCCACCGCCCCGCCCAACCGCAGGGCGCTCGGGGCCGCGCTGGTCGGCACCTTCACGCTGCTGGCCCTGGCCAACCTCTGGTGGCTGTATCCGGTGCTCACCGCGGAGAACATCCCCTACTCCGACTGGTACGCCCGCATGCTCACCCGCCGCTGGTACGAGCCCTGAGCCTGACCCCGCGGCGCAGCGAGATCGCCGCGGCGAGGCAGGCCAGCGGCACCGCGGGCAGCAGGTAGCGGTAGTCGAACTCGGCGGTCGCCGCGGGGGCCAGGATGAGGCCGAAGGCCGCCAGCCACGGCAGCAGCACCGGCCCGCCGAGCGTGCGCCAGCGCACCGCCACCCCGGCCAGGCCGATCAGCAGCAGCACGCCGAGCACGGTGCCGGGAAGCCGGACGATCCGCTGGTAGCCCTGCATGAAGGCGGCCCACGGGTCGTGCACGTCGGTGCCGATCACGCTCGGCTTGCCGCGGATCTGCGCAGTCGGCAGATCCGGGTCGTAGATCAGCGCGTCCCGGTCGGTGGTGCTGCCCTTGGGGGAGGACCAGGCGGGCAGCACCTTGTTCTCCGGGAGGAACTCGTACTGCCGGTAGGTGTTGGCGTCCGGGAAGCGCGGCCGGTCCCAGCGGAAGGCGCGGAAGAAGTCGCGGACCACGATGGCCAGGAAGTCGCCGGGCTGGGAGAGGATGGCCCGCTTGGCGAACTCCCCGGCGGTGGCGTTCATCTCCGGGGTGAAGGTCGTGCCCACCCCGAAGGCGTGGAAGCGCTGGCCGTTCTGCGCCCACCACAGGTACTTCTGCCCGGAGAAGGAGCGCTTGTCCGGCGGGTCGCTGATGCACAGCAGCGCCAGCTCCAGCTCCTTGCGCGGGTCGACCTCCATCTCGTTGCAGTCGGCGAACAGCGCGGTCCGCATGTAGAGGATCGCGCCGTCGCTGTTGGTCATCGCGAAGTTGCCGTGCGCCGAGGAGAACCAGGCCATGTAGCCGGCGACCGGGAGCGCGCACGCCGTCACCATGGCCGCGATCGGCTTCCACCCGGTCCGCTTGACCAGCAGGTAGACCGCGACCAGGGCGAGGATCGGCAGTCCGATCGACCGGGTCAGCGCGGTGAGCGCGAGCAGCAGGCCGACCACCGCACCCAGCCACCAGGGCATCCTGCGGTGCCACAGCACCAGCGTGATGACGCCCACGACCAGCAGCATGAACATGGTGTCGGACATGATCATGTGTTCGAGCTGGATCTGGTAGGCGTCGAACAGCACCGGCACCGTGGCCAGCGCCGCGCCCCAGCCGGGCAGGGCGAACCTGCACCGCAGCAGCGCGTAGACGAGCACGCCGACGCCCAGGCCCATCAGGTGCTGGCTGAAGGCCACCAGGGCGAAGCTGTGGAACGGCCGCAGCGCCAGCAGCCAGAAGGAATAACCGTTCGGGCGCAGGGCACTGGGCCTGTCGGGGTTGACCGCCCCGGAGACGTACTCGTAGGAGTCGTTGAACCACAGCGCCGGGCCGTACCCGAGCATGGTGACCATGCGCAGGAGGAACGCCGCCGCCAGGACGGCGGCGAACACGCGGTGGCGGCGCAGGAACGCCCGCAGGCGCGCGCGCACACCGGCCGGGGCCGTGTCCAGGCGTGGAGGATCCGCGACGGTCACCATGCATAACAGAATGCCAGCCCTTCGAGGGACCCGGCGCGGGCACCCGGAGGAGCGGGCATCATGGTTGGATTGCCTGTGCCGTGACGGAAGGGTTCGAGACGTGGAACTGACCGTGGTCATGCCGTGCCTCAACGAGGCGGAGACCGTGGAGACCTGCGTGCGCAAGGCCCTGGCCTGCATGCGGGAGCACGGGATCGACGGAGAGGTGCTCATCGCCGACAACGGCAGCACCGACGGTTCGCAGCAGCTGGCGCGCGACGCCGGGGCGCGGGTCGTGCACGTGGACGCCAAGGGGTACGGCAACGCCCTCATGGGGGGCATCCGCGCCGCCCGCGGCACCTACGTCATCATGGGGGACGCCGACGACTCCTACGACTTCACCGCGCTGATGCCGTTCGTGGAGCAGTTGCGCGACGGCGCCGACCTGGTGATGGGCAACCGCTTCAAGGGCGGGATCGCGCCGGGCGCGATGCCCCCGCTCCACCGCTACCTCGGCAACCCGGTGCTGTCCTTCATCGGCCGGCTGTTCTTCCCCAGCGCCATCGGCGACTTCCACTGCGGCCTGCGCGGCTTCCGGCGCGACTCCATCCTCAGGCTCGGCCTGCAGACCGGCGGCATGGAGTTCGCCAGCGAGATGGTGGTCCGCTCCACGCTCGCCGGCCTGGACGTGCGGGAGGTGCCGACCACGCTCTCACCGGACGGGCGCAGCCGGCCCCCGCACCTGCGCTCCTGGCGCGATGGCTGGCGCCACCTGCGCTTCCTGCTGCTGTACAGCCCGCGCTGGCTGTTCTTCATCCCCGGCCTGGTGATGATGATCCTCGGCCTGGCCCTGGGCACCGCCCTGACCTTCGGCCCGATCTACATCGGCAGGATCGGCTTCGACGTCACCACCCTGGTCGGCGCCTCGGCCATGGTCGTGATCGGCTTCCAGGCGGTGCTGTTCGCCCTATTCACCAAGGTCTACGCCGCCGAGGAGGGATTCCTGCCCGAGGACAGGCGGGTGCGCAAGCTCGTCGACATCGTCTCCCTGGAGAAGGGCCTGGTCGCCGGCGGCGCGCTGGCCCTGGCCGGCGTGGCCGGGCTGGCGGCCTCCCTGATCCACTGGCAGACGCACAGCTTCGGCCAGCTGATCCCCTCGCAGTCGCTGCGCATCGCGGTGCCCGCGGCCACCGCGCTGATCATGAGCTTCCAGACCATCTTCGCGGCGCTGTTCATCAGCATCCTGGGCATCCGCCGCACCAAGGAGACGCCGATCGACGTGGCGGCCTCCGCCGCGGAGGAGGCCGCCGAGGCGGTCAGCCGCCAGGACGCCGAGGCGCTCCAGGACGCCGGGGCGGCGGCCGTCCCGGTGGAGAACACCGCGGGCAACGGCCAGGCGTGACCCGGCGGGCGGGCGCACGGCCCGCCCGCCGGGCACCGGGCCAGAACGGGGCGGAAGATTCACAAGACAGGCTCTAGGCTGGTAACCATGTCCCAGCACATCCTGACCGCAGTTGCCTGGCCGTACGCCAACGGCCCCCGCCACATCGGGCACGTCTCCGGCTTCGGCGTGCCGTCCGACGTCTTCAGCCGTTACCAGCGAATGGCGGGCAACAAGGTCCTGATGGTCAGCGGGACCGACGAGCACGGCACCCCCATCCAGGTCCAGGCCGACAAGGAGGGCCTGGGCGTCCGCGAGGTCGCCGACCGCTACAACCGGCTGATCGCCGAGGACCTGACGGCCCTGGGCCTGTCCTACGACCTGTTCACCCGGACCACCACGGCCAACCACTACGCGGTGGCGCAGGAGATCTTCAAGGGTCTGTACGCCAACGGCTACATCTTCCCCAAGACCACGATGGGGGCGATCTCGCCGTCGACCGGCCGGACCCTGCCCGACCGCTACATCGAGGGCACCTGCCCGATCTGCTCCTACGACGGGGCCCGCGGCGACCAGTGCGACAACTGCGGCAACCAGCTCGACCCGATCGAGCTGATCAACCCGGTCAGCAGGATCAACGGCGAGAAGCCGGTCTTCGTGGAGACCGAGCACTTCATGCTGGACCTGCCCGCCTTCGCCGAGGTCCTCGGCACCTGGCTGCAGTCCAAGCAGGGCGAGTGGCGGCCGAACGTGCTGAAGTTCTCGCTGAACCTCCTGGGCGACCTGCAGCCGCGCGCGATCACCCGCGACCTCGACTGGGGCGTGCCGATCCCGCTGGAGGGCTGGGAGGACCAGCCGAACAAGCGGCTGTACGTCTGGTTCGACGCCGTCATCGGCTACCTGAGCGCCTCCATCGAGTGGGCCCGCCGCTCCGGCGACCCGGACGCCTGGCGGCAGTGGTGGCAGAACCCCGACGCCCGCGGCTACTACTTCATGGGCAAGGACAACATCGTCTTCCACGCGGAGATCTGGCCGGCCCTGCTGCTCGGCTACAACGGCCAGGGCGGCAAGGGCGGCGCGCCGGGCTCGCTCGGCGCGCTGAACCTCCCCTCGGAGGTGGTCTCCAGCGAGTTCCTGACCATGGAGGGGCGGAAGTTCTCCTCCTCCCGGCAGGTCGTCATCTACGTGCGCGACTTCCTGGCCCGCTACGACGCCGACGCGCTGCGCTACTACATCGCGGTCGCCGGGCCGGAGAACCAGGACACCGACTTCACCTGGTCGGAGTTCCTCAACCGCAACAACGGCGAGCTGGTGGCGGCCTGGGGCAACCTGGTCAACCGCTCGATCTCCATGGCGGCCAAGAACTTCGGGGTGATCCCGGAGGCGGGCGAGCTGACCGACGCCGACCGCGCGCTGCTGGCCCGCTCGCGCGAGGCGTTCGGCCCGGTCGGCGCGGAGCTGGGCCGCTCCCGGTTCAAGAACGCGATCGGTGAGGCGTTCGAGGTCGTCCGCGAGGCGAACAGATATCTCGCCGAGCAGGAGCCGTGGAAGCTCAAGGACGACCCGGAGCGGGTCAAGTCGATCCTCCACGTCGCGCTGCAGGTCGTCGACGACGCCAAGACGATGCTCACCCCGTTCCTGCCGAACTCCTCCAACAAGATCTACGCGATGCTCGGCGGCGAGGGCGTCTGGTCGGGCATGCCGGAGATGCAGGAGGTCGACGAGGACGGCCGGAGCTACCCGGTCATCACCGGGTCCTACGAGGGCGCCGCCCGCTGGGAGCACACCCCGATCCGTCCGGGCACCCCGCTGGCCCCGCCCACCCCGCTCTTCCGCAAGCTGGACCCTAAGATCGTCGACGAGGAGCTCGCCCGCCTCGGCGAGTGACCTCCCCGCCGTGGACCGCCCGGACCGTCTCCGTCCGGGCGGTTCTTCATGTCCCCGGCGCGTCCGGGCGCATCGGGGTCAGGCCGGCCGGGCGGGGGCGGGCAGGACGCGGGTGACCACCTCGGTCACCAGGTCGCCGATCCGCTCCTCCGGGAAGACGTCGGGCAGGGTGAGCCGCTCCAGGATCAGCCAGTTCAGGGCGAGGTAGAGCACGACCACCGTGGTCTCGTCACCGGGCATGCCGGACCGCAGGTGGTTGCCGATGTTGAAGTCGATGTCGGCGCGGATGCGCTCGGTGAGCAGGCGGCGCAGCTCCGGGCGGCGGGTGGCCTCCAGTCGCAGCTCCAGCAGGGCCAGGTAACCGGAGCGGAAGTCGCTGAGGCGCTCCACCATGTCGCGCATGAGCCGGGCGACGTGGTCGGGGTCCCGGGGGCCCTCCAGCATGGCCTCCAGGACGCCGGGCTCGGGCGTCAGCCGCTCGTAGAAGCGGTGGCCGACCTGGGTGAGCAGGTCGTCGCGGTTGCTGAAGTAGTTGGAGGCGGTGCCGTTGGGCACCTCCGCCTCGGTGTCGACGGCGCGGAAGGTCAGCCCGCGTATGCCCTCGCGGGCGAGGACCTCGATGGCGGCGTCGAGGAGCGCCGCCCGCCGTGCCGGGTTCTGCCGCATTGCGATCTCCCTGAAATCGATGTTGACACCACTCTAAGTGTAGTACTACGTTTCAACCACTACAAGCAAAGTACTTCACTGATAGTCCAAGAGGAGCACAGATGCGCGTCCACCCCGTCCCCCCGCTCGTCCCCGCGCTCCCGGCCGCCCTCGCGGTCACCGTCCCGGCGGTCCCGGTCCCCGCCGCCGCCGCGCGGGCCGCGGGGAAGGGCGCCCGGCCCTTCCCGCAGGGCAGGCCGGAACGCCGGCAGACGCCCCGGCCGCGCTCGGTCCCGCGCCCCCGGCCCCTGCCCAAGCCCGGCGGAGCCCGGTGACCCGTCCTCGGCCCGGCGGCCCGGGACGGCGGGCGGACCACCGGGAGCGGATCACCGCGCGGGGCCGCCGCGCCGCAGGCGATAGGTTGGGCGGCATGACCGCGATGCCCGTCCCGCCTGCGCCGCTGGCCGGCGAAGTGTTCGACAGCCACTGCCACCTCGACATCATGGTGGGCAACCGCAAGGCCTCCTCCGGGGACCCGGTCGCCCAGGCCGCGCAGGCGGCCGAGGCGAGCGTGGAGCGGATCACCGAGGAGGCGAGGGCGGTCGGGGTGACCCGGCTGGTCACGATCGGCTACGACCTGGCCTCCTCCCGGTGGAACGCCGACGTCGCCCGGATCCACCGCGACGTCTACGCCGGGGTGGCGATCCACCCCAACGAGGCGCACGCCGCGACCCCCGAGGTCCTCGCCGAGATCGAGGAACTCGCCGGGGAGCCGCAGGTACGGGCGGTCGGGGAGACCGGCCTCGACTACTACCGCGACTGGGCCTCCAAGGACGACCAGCACGCGAGCTTCCGGGCGCACATCGAGATCGCCAAGCGGACCGGCAAGGCCCTGGTCATCCACGACCGCGAGGCCCACGACGACGTGCTGCGCGTGCTGGCCGAGCAGGGCGCGCCCGACACGGTGGTCTTCCACAGCTACTCCGGCGACGCGGAGATGGCCGGGAAGTGCGCGGCCGCGGGCTACTTCATGTCCTTCTCCGGGCCGGTCACCTACAAGAACGCCGGCTACCTGCGGGAGGCCGCGGCGGTGGCCCCGCCGGAGCTGATCCTGGTCGAGACCGACGCGCCGTACCTGCCGCCGACCCCGCACCGGGGCAAGCCGAACGCGCCCTACCTCATCCCGCTGATCGTGCGCTGCCTGGCCGAGGTCAAGGGCATGACGGAGGAGGAGCTCGCCGCCTCCGTCAGCGCGAACGGGGAGCGCGTCTTCGGCGCCTGGTGACCTCGCGGCGCCGCACGTGGTGACCGGCGGTCGCGCACGTGGTGACCTCGCGGCCCCGCACCCGGTGACCGGCGGTCCCGCGCGTGGTGACCCACGGCGCCGGATCCCGGCCCGGGGCGGCTCAGCCGGTGGCCGCGCCGAAGTCGACGGAGGCGCCGCCGGTGACGGCCGGGACCCGGCCGTCACCGGGCAGGAGCAGGGTGACCGCGCCGTCGTTGCGGCCCAGCAGCGCCACCGCCCCGGAGGGGCCGTGGTCGGGGGCGCCGGCGACCAGCTTGTTGCCGCCGGAGGCCAGCGACCAGCCGAGGCGCCCGCCGGGCTCGGTCCCGCTCACCATCCGGGCCCGGGCGGGGTCGGCCACCGGGACCAGGTGGACGCCGCCCCGCCGGTCCGGCCCCCGGTGCGGCACGCCCACCGCCAGCCGTACGTCACCGCCGCCGGCGAACGCCAGCGCGGAGCCGTACCCGTCGCCCGTCGCGCCCGTCGCGCCCTGGCTGAGCGTGCCGCCGGGAGTGATCTCCGCCGTGCCGGACGCCTGGAAGAGCTGGACGGTCCCGGAGTCCTCCACCGACCCGCCGTCGCCGAGCGGGGCGCCCGCCGCGAGGTAGGCCGTGCCGCCCTGCTCGGCGTAGGCCAGGGCGTAGCCGAACCGGTCGCCCGCCTGCGCCTCCGCCAGGTCGCGCAGGTCCCACTTCCGGGAGGACCGCGCGCCGCTCCCGGCCCGCACGTCGAACACGACGGTGAGCGCCCCGGAGTCGGCGGTGCCCCCGTCGCTCTGCGCGCCCTGCCCGTCGTCGTTCTCGTACGGCAGGCCGACCGCGAGATCGAGCTCGCCGGCGGTCCCGCCCAGCCTGCCGAGCTCCACCGCCCAGCCGAACATGTCCCCGAGCTCGGCGTTGCCGGTGACGCCCTCGGTGTTCTGGGTGATCCGCCGGGCGGTGCCGGGCGCGGCCGCCTCGAACAGGTGGACCGCGCCGGAGTCGCGGACCCCGTCGGCGTCCTCGTGCGGCGCCCCGACGGCGACCAGGGGGCCGCGCGCGGCCAGGGACCAGCCGAAGTGGGCGTCGGCCTCCGGATCCGCGGCGACCAGGCGGGCGGGTCCGCGCCGGCCTCCGCCGTACACCGCGTAGACCGCGCCCGCGTCCCGCACCCCCGCCACGTCCGCGTACGGCGCGCCGACGAGCAGGTCGGCGCAGCGGTCCCCGTCGAGGTGGACGAGCCTGACCGACCAGCCGAAGCCGTCGCCCGCCGCGGGTTCCGGGGCGGTCACCACCGCCGGCGACCCGGCCCGGCCGGAGGAGCCGGGCAGGACGTGCACGGCACCGGAGCCGTCGGCGCCCGGGATGTCCGCGAGCGGGTCGCCGGCCACGACGTCGTCCATCCCGTCGCCGTCGAAGTCACCTCCCCAGCTGCCGCCCGAGTCGCCTCCCGAGTCGCCTCCCGAGTCGCCTCCCGAGCCGCCGCCGGTCGGGCCCGTGCCCGTCCCGGTGCAGGCGGCGGGGGAGGGCCCCGCGGGCCGCGCGGGGGCGGGCTGCGCGACGGCGGGGCGTTCGGAGACGGGGCGTTCGGAGACGGGCGCGGTGAGCGGCGGGAGCGCCAGCGCGGCGAGGAGGGCGGTCAGGAGCCTCACGAGAGCCTCACCTCGATCTCCGGGCCGTCCTCGGTCAGGCGGCCGGTCAGCCTGAGCGGCCCGCGGGCGGGCGGCAGGTCGTAGACGAGCACCCCGTCGGCCCGGCCGCCGGGTGCCAGGGCGGCCGGCGGGGCGGCGGAGCCGGGTGCGGGACCGTGGGCGGCGCCGCGGTCGTCCACCAGGGTGAGCGGGGTGCCGCTCAGCCGGACCTGCTCGCCGCCGGGGTTGAGCAGCGTCCAGCGGACCGTGCAGAAGCGGCCGCGGACCGGCGCGGCCCCCCGGTGGTCCGTCAGGCCGCAGACGGGAGCGCGGGGCACGACGAGGTACGGATCCCCGACGGCGGGGCCGAGCGGGACGCGCCGGCCGATGCCGGGGCCCGCGCCGGGGTCCGCGCCCCGGCCCGAGGCGGTCCCTCCGGCGGTCCGCGGCGGCGTGCCTCCGCCGCCGGCGGTGTTCGCCAGCACGACCCCCGTCACCGCGAGGGCCGCCACCACGGCCGCTCCGGCGAGCGCCCACCGCCACCGGGGCGCGGCGGGCCCGGAGGCGGCCGGACGGCCCGCCGAGGCCGTCGGAGAGGTCGGGGGCGCGGCGGCTCCGGGGGATCCGGCGGCGCCCGGAGCCGGATCCGGCCGCGCGGACGCGGCGGGACCGGAGGGGACGGCCGGTCCGCCGGGAGCCCGGGAGGGGTCCGGGCGGAGGGCGCCGAGGGTCAGGGTGGCGTCGGGCTCGACGTTGGGCGGGGCCTGCCACGACTCGGCCAGCACGTCGGTGGCGACCAGCGTGGGCGGGTCCGTGCGCGCCGGGGAGGGCGCCGCGATGCCCCCGCCGACCAGGGCGATCAGCAGGTCCTGCGCGGTGGGGCGCAGGTAGGGGTCCATCGCGGTGGCCAGGCGGACCAGGTCGTTCAGCGGGGCGGGCAGCGCACCGAGGTCGGGCCGGGAGTTCAGCAGCCGGGAGGCCATGGTGATCGCGTCGCCTCGGCCGTAGGGGTGGCGGCCGCTTCCGGCGTAGGCGACCAGGCAGCCCCAGGCGAACACGTCGGCCGCCGGGGTGATCCCCTGCCCCCGCACCTGCTCCGGCGCCCACCAGCCGGGACTGCCGAGCACCTCGCCCGAACGGGTGAAGCCGGAGGCGGAGTCCAGCGCGCGGGCGATGCCGAAGTCGATCACCCGGGGCCCGGACAGGGACAGGATCACGTTCGCCGGCTTCAGGTCGCGGTGGACCAGCCCCGCCACGTGGATCGCGGCCAGCGCCGCGGCCACGCCGAGCGCGACGCCGTGCAGCGGGCCCGGCTCCAGCGCGCCGTACCGGGAGATCTGCCGGGAGAGCGGGGTGCCCGCGATGTACTCGGTCACCATGTACGGCCGGCCGTCGTCGGCGTTGCCGTTGTCGAGCACCTGGGCGGTGCAGAAGGAGGCGACCCGCCGGGCGTTGTCCACCTCCGCGTGGAACCGCGCGGCGAACCCCTCCTCGATCGCGAACTCCGCCCTGATCACCTTGACCGCGACCGGCCGCCCGGTCGGGGCCGTCGCGAGGTAGACGGTGCCCATGCCGCCCTCGCCGAGGCGGCCGAGCAGGCGGTACGGGCCGATCCGCTCGGGGTCTCCGGCGCGGAGCCTGTCGACACCGGGCTGGTCCACGTCCACCTCACCGAAGAGATCCGCGCGCGAAGGCCGTTCCCCGCGGGACAACGGTAGCCGCAGTGGTGCCTCCCATGTCCAGGATGCGTCGGCGCACCGTGCCCGATGCGCGAAACTTGTGAGATGACGTGGGGAGAGCAGCGTGAGCGAGCGGGCCATGGGCACGGCGGCGCCGTGAGCGGACAGGACGGGCGGGCGGACCGGCGGGGCGCCGGCGCCGCGTCGCCGGACGGAGACGGGGCATGAGCCTGCTGGGGCCGGTGGAGATCCGCAATCTGGCGCAGAAGCTGGATGTCCGCCCGACGAAGAAGCTCGGCCAGAACTTCGTGATCGACGCCGGGACGGTCCGCAGGATCGTCCGGACCGCGGAGCTGCGCCCCGACGACGTGGTCATCGAAGTCGGGCCGGGCCTGGGCTCGCTCACTCTCGCGCTGCTCCCCGAGGTCCGCTCCGTGGTCGCGGTGGAGATCGACCCGGTGCTGGCCGGGCAGCTCCCGCTGACCGTGGCCGAGCACGCGCCCGAGCTGGCCGGCCGGCTCACGGTGGTGCGGGCCGACGCCATGCGGGTCACCGTGGAGGAGCTGCCGGACGAGCGGCCGACCGCGCTGGTGGCGAACCTGCCCTACAACGTGTCCGTGCCGGTGGTGCTGCACCTGCTGGAGATCCTGCCCACGCTGAGGAACGTCCTGGTCATGGTCCAGTCCGAGGTGGCCGACCGGCTGGCGGCCGCGCCGGGTTCGAAGGTCTACGGCGTGCCCTCGGTCAAGGCGGCCTGGTACGCCGACGTCCGGCGGGCCGGCCCGGTCGGCCGCACGGTCTTCTGGCCCGTGCCCAACGTGGACTCCGGCCTGGTGGCGATGACCCGCCGGGAGCCGCCCGCCACCGCGGCCGCCCGCGAGGAGGTCTTCGCGGTGGTGGACGCCGCCTTCGCGCAGCGCCGCAAGACCCTGCGCGCCGCCCTGGCCTCCTGGGCCGGTACGGCCGCCGCCGCCGAGAGCGCGCTCCGGGCCGCGGGGATCGACCCCTCGGCGCGGGGCGAGCAGCTCACCGTCGACGATTTCGCGCGCATCGCGGAGAACCGTCCGTAGCGTGATCCGTCGGCTCGGCGGCGTGGGGGCCCGGCGCTCCCGTTACCATCGGACGTCATGCACGAGCGAGTCCTGGGAGACGCATGAACTCCGTGACCGTCCGCGTCCCCGCCAAGGTCAACCTGCAGCTCGCGGTCGGGCCGCTCCGGGACGACGGCTACCACGACCTGGTCAACGTCTTCCACGCGGTCTCGCTCTTCGACGAGGTGACGGCGGCGGCGGAGACCGGGATGAGCGTCCGCGTCGAGGGCGAGTCCGCCGACCAGGTGCCCGAGGACGACGACAACCTGGCCATCCGGGCCGCCGTCGCGCTGGCCCGGCACGCGGGCCGTCCGTACGGCGTGAGCCTGGCCATCCGCAAGGCGATCCCGGTGGCGGGCGGCATGGCGGGCGGCAGCGCCGACGCCGCCGCGGCCCTGGTCGCCTGCAACGAGCTGTGGGGCCTGGGCCTGCCGCTCGACGACCTGATGGAGATCGCCGCGGACCTGGGCAGCGACGTGCCGTTCGCGCTGCTGGGCGGGACCGCCGTGGGCACCGGCCGCGGCGAGCGGCTGGCCCCGCTGGAGGTCGGCGGGACGTTCCACTGGGTGTTCGCCCTGGCCGACGGCGGCCTGTCCACGGCGAAGGTCTACGCCGAGTGCGACCGCATCCGCGCCGCCGACGGCCTGGCGGTCCCGGAGCCCCGGGCGGCGGAGCCGCTGCTGGCCGCGCTCCGCGCCGGGGACGCCGAGGCGCTCGGCGCCGAGTTGGCCAACGACCTGCAGCCGGCCGCGCTGCGGCTCCGCCCGTCCCTGGCGGCCACGCTGGAGGCCGGCCGCAAGCACGGCGCCCTCGGCGCGCTGGTCTCCGGCTCCGGGCCGACCTGCGCGTTCCTCGCCGCCTCCGCCGGGCACGCCGAGGAGGTGGCCGCGGCGCTGCGCGGTGCCGGGGTCGCCCGCGAGGTCCTCACCGCGCACGGCCCGGTCCCGGGGCCCGCGGTCGTGTAGGCGGAGCGGGGCTGGGGCCGCGCGGCAGCGGCTACCCTGGGGACACGATGAATCTGGTCAACCTTGAGTCGGTCTCCCACTCCTATGGCCCCAAGCCGCTGCTGAAGGACGTCTCCCTCGGCATCGAGGCGGGCGACCGGATCGGCGTGGTCGGCCGCAACGGCGGCGGCAAGACGACGCTGATCTCGGTGATCGCCGGCAGCCTCACGCCCGACGGGGGCCGCGTCACGCACACCCGCGGCCTGCACCTGGGCGTGCTGTCGCAGGGCGACGACCTCGATCCCGCGCGCTCGGTGGCCGAGATCGTGCTCGGCGACCGGGCCGAGCACGAGTGGATGGGCGACGCGGGCATCCGCGAGATCCTCGCCAACCTGCTCGGCGGCCTCGATCTGACCGCGCCGGCCGGGAGCCTGTCCGGAGGCGAGCGGCGCCGCACGGCGCTGGCGAGGCTCCTCATCGAGGAGCACGACCTGATCATCCTCGACGAGCCCACCAACCACCTGGACATCGAGGCCATCGACTGGCTGGCCCGGCACCTGGCGGCGCGCAGGAGCGCGCTGGTGGTCGTCACCCACGACCGGTGGTTCCTCGACGCGGTCTCCACCCGGACCTGGGAGGTCGTCGACGGCGCGGTCGAGCGCTACGAGGGCGGCTACGCCGCCTACGTGCTGGCCAAGGCCGAGCGCGCCCGGGTCGCCGCGGCCGCCGAGGCCCGCCGCCAGAACCTCATGCGCAAGGAGATCGCCTGGCTGCGGCGCGGCCCGCCCGCCCGCACCTCCAAGCCGAAGTTCCGGATCGAGGCCGCCCAGGCGCTGATCGCCGACGAGCCGCCGCCCCGGGAGAGCGTCGAGCTGGTGAAGTTCGCCGCCGCCCGGCTGGGCCGCACGGTCTACGACCTGGAGGACGTGACGCTGCACGCCGGCGGTCCCGGCCAGGGCCCGCTGGTGCTCGACCACTGCACCTGGCAGTTCGGTCCCGGCGACCGGATCGGCCTGATCGGCGTGAACGGCTCGGGCAAGTCCTCGCTGCTGCGGCTGCTGGCCGGCACGGTGCAGCCCGACTCCGGCAAGGTCGTGCGGGGCAGGACGGTGCGCCTGGCGCACCTGTCGCAGGAGCTGGCCGAGCTCGACCCCACCCGGCGGGTGCTGGAGACCGTCGAGGAGGTCCGCAAGTACGTCCAGGTCGGCAAGAAGGAGTGGACGGCCTCGGCGCTGCTGGAGCGCCTGGGCTTCAAGGGCGAGGCGCAGTGGAAGGTCGTCGGTGACCTGTCGGGCGGTGAGCGCCGCCGCCTGCAGCTGCTCCGGCTGCTCATGGACGACCCGAACGTGCTGCTGCTCGACGAGCCGACCAACGACCTCGACATCGAGACGCTGAACGAGCTGGAGGACCTGCTCGACGGCTGGCCCGGCACGCTGATCCTGGTCAGCCACGACCGCTACTTCCTGGAGCGGGTGGCCGACCGCTGCGTGGCCCTGCTGGGCGACGGGCGGCTCTCGCTGCTCCCCGGCGGCGTGGACGAATACCTCCAGCGGCGGGCGGAGGGCTCGGCCCTGTCGGCGCGGGCGGCCGCGGGCTCCGGCGCGGGCGGCGCCCCCGCCCAGGGCGCGGCGGCCCCGGAGGCGGGGCCGGGCCTGTCGGCGAAGGAGGAGCGGGAGCTGCGCAAGGAGCTGTCCCGCCTGGAGCGCCAGCTCGACAAGCTGGCGGGCCTGGAGACGAAGCTCCACGAAGCCATGGCCGAGGCGGCCGCCGACTATGAGCGGCTGGCCGAGCTGGACGCCGAGCTCCAGTTGGTCCAGGAGGAGAAGGACGAGATCGAGGCCGCGTGGCTGGAGGTCGCCGAGCGCCTCGGCGAGTGATCTCCTGGAGGTCTCCGCCGGATTTCCCGGCGGGGATCGCGCGGGAGGCGTTTATCCCCCGCAGGGAGGGCACAGAGAGCTCTGTGGTTCAAGGTGCTCCGGAGTCGGTCGCATCAAAGGGGATGAGCAGTGTGCGCAGCAGGCCCGCCAGGGCCTGCTGCTCGCGCTGTCCGAGCCCGGACAGCAGCTCGCGCTCGCGGCGGAGCAGGTCGGTGAAGGCGTCGTCCACGCGCTTGCGGCCCGCCTCGGTCAGTGAGACCAGCACCCCGCGCCGGTCCTCGGGGTCGGGGCGGCGGGTGACCAGCCCGGCCGCGGCGAGGCGGTCGATCCGGTTGGTCATCGTCCCGGAGGTGACGAGGGTCGCGCGCAGCAGCGCCCCCGGGCTCAGCTCGTACGGCTCGCCGGCCCGGCGCAGGGCGGTGAGCACGTCGAACTCCCAGGGCTCCAGCCCGTGCTCGGCGAAGGCGGCCCGGCGGGCGCGGTCGAGGTGGCGGGCCAGCCGGGAGACGCGGCTGAGCACCTGGAGCGGTTCCACGTCGAGGTCGGGGCGCTCCTTCCGCCAGGAGGCGACCAGATGGTCGACTTCGTCCTCTCGGCGGTCCGGGTCGTTCGAGGTCATGGCAGGAAGTCTATCTGTCTTGACATCGAGATATCTCTCTTGATAACGATTATCTTGATGTCAAGAGATATGTGGGACCCCGAGATCTACGCCCGCTTCACCGAGGAGCGGTCGCGGCCCTTCCACGACCTCCTCGCCCGAGTCGGTGCCGAGACCCCTTCCTACGTCGTCGACGCCGGGTGCGGCACCGGCGAACTCACCGCCGAGCTGGCCCGGCGCTGGCCGCAGGCCGAGGTGCACGGCTTCGACGCCTCACCCGCCATGATCGGCAAGGCCCGGCCGGGCGATCGGCTGACCTTCGCCGTCGGCGACATCCTGGACTGGCGCCCGGAGCGCCCGGTGGACGTGCTGGTGAGCAACGCCGTCCTGCAGTGGGTGCCGGAGCACCGCGTGGTGCTGCCGTACTGGGTCGAGGCGCTCGCGCCCGGCGGCTGGCTCGCCTTCCAGGTGCCCGGCAACTTCCACGCGCCCAGCCACGAGGCGGTCCGCGAGGTCATCCGGCTGAAGTGGTTCGAGTGGCTCGGCGACCTGCTCCGGGAGGACCCCGTGGGCGAGCCCGCCGACTATCTGGACCTGCTCGCGCGGCTGGGCTGCGCGGTGGACGCCTGGGAGACCACCTACCTGCACGTCCTGCCCGGGGAGAACGCCGTGCTGGGCTGGATCGCCGGCACCGCGCTGCGCCCCATGCTCGACCGCCTGCCGGAGTCCGAGCACGCCGAGTTCCTCGCCGACTGCGGGCGCCTGCTGGACGAGGTCTACCCGCGCATGCCGTACGGCACGCCGTTCCCGTTCCGGCGGATCTTCGTCGTCGCGCGCAAGCCCGCCGCCGGCAGCTGACGGAACGGCGATGAACACTGCGATAACGTGATGAATGGCCGGTAAGTGGGGTGGGCCTGTGGCGATGGAGATCGAGGACAAGTTCGACGTCCCGGAGGACTACCGGCTCCCGGACCTGACCGGGCTGCCGGGCTGCGACGAGATCGCCGGACCCAGATCCCACCGGCTCGTCGCGCTCTACTTCGACACCGCCGACCTCAGGCTCGCCGCCCGCGGCATCACCCTCCGCCGCCGCAGAGGCGGCCCCGACCCCGGCTGGCACCTCAAACTGCCCAAGGCCAAGGGCGTCCGGCAGGAGATCACCCACCCCCTCACCCCCAGCACCAAGACCGTCCCGGTGGAGCTGGCCGACCTCGTCCTCGCCCACACCCGGGGCGCCCCCCTCGTGCCCGTCGCCGAGCTCGACACCCGCCGCTCCGTCACCCACCTGCGCAACGGCGCCGGCGTGCGGCTCGCGGAGATCGCCGACGACCGCGTCAAGGGCACCGTGCCCGAAGGGGCCGACGGCATGCCGTACGTCGAACGCTGGCGCGAGGTCGAGGCCGAACTCGTCGAGGGCGACGCGAAGCTCCTGAAGAAGATCGGCAAACGGCTCCGCAAGGCCGGGGCCGAACCCGCGGGCTCGGCCAGCAAGCTCGCCCGCCTGCTCGGCGCCGCCCGTGAGATCCCCGGCCCCCGGCTCGCCGCGACCCGGCCCGGCAGCGCCGGAGAGGTCGTCGTCGGCTACCTCGCGGGCCAGCGCGACGCGCTGCTCGCCCAGGACCCCCGGGTCCGCAGGAACGAGGAGGACGCCGTCCACCGGATGCGCGTCGCCTGCCGCCGCCTGCGCAGCGCCCTGAAGTCCTTCAAAGGCGTCGTCGGCGGCACCCGGCCCCTCCGGGACGAACTGAAGTGGCTCGGCGAGGTCCTCGGCGAGGCCCGCGACCTGGAGGTCATCCGCGCGCGCTTCTCCCGCGCCCTCGACGCCCTCGACGACGACCTCGTCACCGGCCCGGTCCGCACCCGCCTCGGCTCCGACCTGCTCGACGCCGAGCACGAGGCCCTCGAACGGATCCGCGAGGCGCTGCGCGGCGAACGCTACTTCGCCCTGCTCGACGCCCTCGACGACCTGGTCGCCGCCCCCGCGCTCACCGAGGCCGCCGCCCGCCCCGCCGCCGAGCTGACCGCCGTCGCGGCCAAGAGCTGGCGCCGCGTCGCCCGCGCCCACGACGCCGCCGAGGCGGCCGAGGACGCCGCGGGGCGGCGCGCCGCCCTGCACGAGGTGCGCAAGGCCGCCAAACGGGCCCGCTACACCGCCGAGGCGATCGGCATGACCGCGCTCGCCGAGCGGGCCGAGGCCGTGCAGGAGGCGCTCGGCCTCCACCAGGACGGCGTGGTCGCGGCCGCCCGGCTCGCCGCCGAGGCCAGGACCGCCCGGCTCGCCGGAGAGGACACCTTCACCTACGGCGTCCTGACCGGCCTGGAACGGGCCCGCGCCGAGCGCGCCCGCGAGGAGTTCCCCGCCCTGTGGAAGAAGACCGCGAAGGCCGTCGCCGACCTCCTGTGACCGCCGGAACCGCCCGGGCGCACCCGGTTCCCGGCCGGGCCCGCCCGCGGACGGTCCCCGGCGGGCCCGTGCGGCGTCCCTAGACCGGGTGGCGCTCCGAGGCGACGATCCGGCCGCCCGCGCGGTGCAGCACCAGGAACGCGCCCTTGCCGAGCCGTACCTCCTCCGGCGCGCCGGTGAGAGCGGAGATCAGCTCGGGGAGCACCTTGCCGTGGCTGCACAGCGCCGCGGACCCGCCCGACTCCAGCACCGCCGAGGCGACCGCCAGCGACGGGCCGGGATCGTAGCCGCCCTCCGAGAGCAGCGGCTCGCAGCGGATCTCCACGCCCGCCCGCTCCGCGTACGGCCGCAGCGTCTGCACGCACCGCAGGCTCGGCGAGCTGACCAGCTCCGCCGGGCGCCAGGCGGCCAGCACGCCCGCCAGCGCCTCCGCCTGCGCCCGGCCGGCCCCGTCCAGCGGGCGCAGGTCGTCGTCGCCCTCCCAGCGGTCCCGCGACCCCGCCGTCCCGTGCCGGACCAGCACCAGCGGGGCCGTCACCAGCGGGGCCCCCGCGAGCGTGCGCACCAGCTCCGCGTCCCACGCGTAGGTCAGCCGCCGCCAGGCATCCTCCAGCGGGAGCCAGGCCACCTCGTCCACCTCGTCCGCCGCCGAGGGCTCCCCCTCCGCCACCGCGCGGGCCACCCAGTAGTCGACCCGCTTGGGCCGCCCGTCCACCGGGTAGCGGGCCGCCGGCAGCGGCCGGCCCAGCACCACGGCCGCCCCCGTCTCCTCCGCCACCTCGCGCAGCGCTCCCGCGACCACGTGCTCGCCCGGCTTCAGCTTGCCCTTCGGCAGCGACCAGTCCCCGTGCCGCGGCCGGTGGACGAGCGCGATCTCCGGAGCGGACTCCTCGCCCCGCCACACCACCGCCCCCGCCGCGCGGATCTCGCCGTCCGGCCGGGCCCGCCGCTCAGTCATCGACCGACCTCCACCGCCGCGAGGCGATCAGATGGCTCTGCAGGTCGTCACCCCGCTGCCGCGTCCAGGTGCCGTCCGCGTTGAGCCACCACGCCGCCGTCTCCTCCGCCATCGCCCGGTCCAGCAGGGCACTGAGGTAGAGCCGGTGCTGCTGGCTGGTGACCTTCACCAGCGCCTCCACCCGGCGGTCCAGATTGCGGCGCATCAGGTCGGCGCTGCCGATCCAGATCTCCGGCCGCCGGCCCTGCCCGAACTCGTAGATCCGCGAGTGCTCCAGGAACCGGCCCAGCACGCTCCTGACCCGGATGTTCTCCGACAGCCCCGGGACACCCGGCCGCAGCGTGCACACCCCCCGCACCCACAGGTCCACCGGCACGCCCGCCTGCGAGGCCCGGTACAGGGCGTCGATGACCGGCTCGTCCACCAGCGAGTTCGTCTTCATCCGGATCCGGGCCGGCCGGCCCGCCCGCTGGTGCGCGATCTCCCGCTCGATCCTGGCCAGCAGCCCGCCCCGCAGCGAGTGCGGGGCCACCAGCAGCCGCCGGTAGGCCGAGTGGTTGGAGTAGCCGGTCAGGTGGATGAACAGGTCCGTGACGTCCTCGCCGACCAGCGGGTCGGCCGTCAGCAGCCCCAGGTCCTCGTACTGCCGGGCGGTCTTCGGGTTGTAGTTCCCCGTCCCGATGTGGCAGTAGGTGCGCAGCTCCCCCGACGACTCCTGCCGGACCACCAGCGCCAGCTTGCAGTGCGTCTTCAGGCCCACCACGCCGTAGACCACGTGGCAGCCCGCCCGCTCCAGCTTGCGCGCCCAGCTGATGTTGGCGTGCTCGTCGAACCGCGCCTTGATCTCCACCACCACGACGACCTGCTTGCCCGCCTCGGCCGCGTCGATGAGCGCGTCCACGATCGGCGACTCGCCGCTCGTCCGGTAGAGCGTCTGCTTGATGGCCAGCACGTTCGGATCCGCGGCCGCCTGCTCGATGAAGCGCTGCACGCTCGTGGCGAACGAGTCGTACGGGTGGTGCAGCAGCACGTCCCGCTCGCGCAGCACCGCGAAGATGTCGTCCTCTACGTGCACGACCTCCGCGGGCACGAACGGGCGGAAGCTCAGCTCCCCGCGGTCCAGGTCCGCGATCGCGTGCAGCCCCGTCAGGTCCAGCGGGCCGGGCAGCCGGTAGATCTCGTGCTCGTCCACGCCCAGCTCGTCCACGAGCAGGTCCAGCACCTCGGGCGTGATGGTGTCCTCCACCTCCAGCCGGACCGGCGGACCGAAGCGCCGCTTGAGCAGCTCCTTCTCCAGCGCCTGCATGAGGTTCTCGGTGACGTCCTCGTCCACCTCCAGGTCCTCGTTGCGGGTGACCCGGAAGACGTGGTGCTCGACCACCTCCATGCCCTTGAACAGCTGGCCCAGGTGAGCGGCGATCACGTCCTCCAGCGGGACGAACCGGTCCTTGGACACCTCCAGGAAGCGCGGGAGCCTGCCGGGGACCTTCACCCGGGCGAACACCGTGTTGCCGGTCGCCGGATTGCGGACGGTCACGGCCAGGTTGAGCGACAGACCGGAGATGTAGGGGAAGGGGTGCGCCGGATCGACCGCCAGGGGCGTCAGCACCGGACGGATCCGCTCGCGGAACAGCTTGCGCATCTCGGTGCGCTCGTCACGGCTCAGATCGTCCCAGCGGATCGTCTCGATGCCCTCGGCGGTGAGCAGGGGCCGGATCCGCTCGTGGAAGCAGGCCGCGTGCCGGCGCGCCAGATCGTCGGCGATCGCGGCGATCCTGGCCAGCTCCTCGCGGGGCTTCAACCCGCTCTTGGTGCGCAGGAGAAGCCCGGTGGCCATCCGGCGCCGCAGCCCCGCCACCCGCACGCGGAAGAACTCGTCCAGGTTGCTGGCGAAGATCGCCAGGAATCTGACCCTCTCCAGCAGCGGCAGTGAGGGGTCCTCCGCCATCTCCAGGACGCGCTCGTTGAACTGGAGCCAGCTCTCCTCGCGGTTGAGGAAGCGCTCCTGGGGAAGGGGGAGCCCGTCCGAGACGGGGGATGCGGCTTCTGCGGACATATGACCACAATGCCCAATTTTATTGAACGGAACGTTAACTACGGCTCAACGGACGCTTTTGCTTTCCGGTGTCCATGGGATCCGATGACCTCGGGCCCCGACCCCGAGGATCTGCGACCCTCCACACCGGCCCGCACCCGGCCCTCCCGCCGGGCCCCTCACTCCCGCAGCCGCGACCCCTCCGGCTCACTGCCCCGCTCGGCCAGCTTCGCCAACCGCGCGGCCTCCCGCTCGGCCGCCTTCGCCTCCCGGAGGCGGACCCGCTCCAGCTCCTTCAGCTCCCGCTCCCGGGCCTTCTCCTGCTCCCGCAGCAGCCGCTCCTGCTCCTTCAGCTCCCGCTGCCGGGCCTTCTCCAACTCCCGCAGCTCCCGCTGCCGGGCCTTCTCCTGCTCCCGCGCCAGCTTCTCCGCCTCGCGCTGCTCGCGCTCCCGGAGCCTCTCCAGCTCCTTCAGCTCCCGCTCGCGCGCCTTCTCCCGCTCCCGGAGCTCCTTCTCACTCGGCTGCACCACCGCCGACCGCACCACCGCGGGGCGCGCCGCCACCGGACGAGGCACGGCCACGGCCGACCCCGCCTCCCGCGACGCCGCCGTCAGACGGGGGCGCGGATCCAGACCCGTCAGGCCGTTCCAGGACAGGTTCACCAGGTGCGCGGCCACCTCCTCGCGCGACGGCCGGCGCACGTCCAGCCACCACTGCCCGGTGAGCGCGACCATGCCGACCAGCATCTGCGCGTACATCGGCGCCAGCTTCGGGTCGTACCCCCGCCGGGCGAACTCGTCCACCATGACGTCCTCGACCTGGCTGGCGATGTCGTTGATCAAACTGGCGAACGTGCCCGTCCCGGACGCCGCGTGCGAGTCGCGCACCAGGATCCGGAACCCCTCGCTGTTCTCCTCGACGTAGGCCAGCAGCGCCAGCGCCGCCCGCTCCAGCTTGACCAGCGCGTGCGAGGCCGACAGCGCCTCCGTCACCATGCCCAGCAGCTTCTGCATCTCCCGGTCGACGACGACCGCGTAGACGCCCTCCTTGCCGCCGAAGTGCTCGTAGACCACCGGCTTGGAGACGTTGGCGTGCGCCGCGATCTCCTCCACCGACGTGCCGTCGAACCCCTTCTCCGCGAACAGGGACCGGCTGATCTGGATCAGCTGCTCCCTGCGCTCCTTACCGGTCATCCGCCGCCGAGGCTCGTTCACACGTCCCATAATGGCCCCAACGGCCGGCACGGCGGGCGCCGTACCGGCCCGGACCACCGGAGCGGCCCCCGCGGGCGGGCCGGGATCCACCGGCACCGGGCCCGCGGGGACGACCACCGCCCGGTCAGCCCCCAATGCGCTTCGCCGCCAACCGCTCCGGGCTCGGCCAGCGCACGCCGTACGCCCAGCCGGCCTTCTCGAACAGCCGGATCAGGGCCGCGCTGATGTCGATCTGACCCTTCAGCGCACCGTGCCGGGCGCAGGTCGGGTCGGAGTGGTGCAGGTTGTGCCACGACTCGCCGAAGGACGGGATCGCCAGCCACCACACGTTGCGCGACTTGTCACGGGACTCGAACGTCTCCTCGCCGAACACGTGGCAGATGGAGTTGATCGACCACGTCACGTGGTGCAGCAGCCCGATCCGGACCAGCGTGCCCCAGAAGAAGCCCGTCGCCGCACCCCACCAGGACCAGGTCAGCAGGCCGCCCAGGACCGCCGGGGCCACCATCGAGGTGATCGCCAGCGCCGGGAACCAGCGGTGCAGCTTCATGATGTCCGGATCCCGCAGCAGGTCCGGGGCGTACTTCTCGCGGTTGGCGCGGGTCGGCTCGAACAGCCAGCCCATGTGCGCCCAGAGCAGGCCCTTGGCCATCGACTTGAAGCCCGGCCCGAACCGCCACGGCGAGTGCGGGTCGCCCTCCTTGTCGGAGAACTTGTGGTGCTTGCGGTGGGTCGCCACCCAGTCGAGCACCGACATCTCCAGCGACAGGCTGCCCGCGATGCCCAGCGCCAGCTTCAGCGGGCGCTTCGCCTTGAACGAGCCGTGCGTGAAGTAGCGGTGGAAGCCGACGGTCACCCCCAGCCCGGACACCAGGTAGAAGACGACGGCGATCGCGACATCGGTCCATCCCAGGCCCCAGCCCCAGGCGAACGGGACGGCCGCGGCCAGAGCGACCAGGGGCGCGGCGACGACCACCCCGAAGGTGATCAGCTCTGGGCGGGTCTTCAGCTCGGGGTCGAACTCCGGCTTGGGTGCGGGAGCGGGGCGGTCGGATACGACTGTCATGCGGTACCTCGTGAAGATCGGCTGAAGCGTACGCCTTGGACGGCTACGGCTACGCAACCGTAACCTACGCAACGGTAAGTTAGAACCCCTAAAGAGCCAACGGGGTGAAGCCGAGTCTTTGCGGTCGATTTCCTGGCGCGACCATGACTTGCCTCCCGCCGGGTGCCCTGATAGGGGCTCGCATCCCGCCTGCCCCGTGAGGCGGCGGCTAATCCGCCCGGGTGCCCCGCAGTCGATGATTACTCTTTGCATCCACTTGAACGTGCAGTGTCATGGGAACTAGTGTTCCCCTATGGCGACGACTTCCGATCAGGCGATCCAACGCGAGGAGCTCCGCGCCCGGGCCGTGGCGCTGCGGGCGGCGGGCCGGACGCGGGCCCAGATCAAGGAGGCCCTCGGCCTGGCGGGCGACTGGACCATCAACGAACTGCTCGCCGGCGCCGTCCCGGCCGGTTCCCCGCTCCGCGCCAACGCCAAGGACGACCTGCGGCTCAGGGCGCGGGAGCTGCGGGCCCGGGGGTGGACCTACCAGGAGATCGAGCAGGAGCTGGGCGTCTCCAGGTCCTCGGTCTCCCTGTGGGTCCGGGACCTGCCGAGGGCCGGGCGGCTGAGCTGGGAGGAGGCCCGCAGACGGACCGCTGAGGGGGTGGAGCGTTACTGGGAGCGGGAGCGGGAGATCCGGCGGGCCGCCCGCCAGGAGATCTCCGACGCCGCCGCCGCCGCCGAGGTGGGAAGGCTGACCGACCGTGAGATCCTCATCGCCGGGGCCGTCGCCTACTGGTGTGAGGGCTACAAGAACAAGCCCCGTCGCGAGTCCAACCATGTCACGTTCATCAACAGCGATCCCGGCCTCATCCGCCTGTTCCTCCGGTTCCTGGAGGTCGCGGGCGTGTCTCGGGACCGCCTCTGCTTCCGGGTCCACATCCACGAGAGCGCCGACGTCGAGGCGGCCGAGCGGTTCTGGCTCGATCTGACCGGCGCGGACCCGGGTCAGTTCCGGCGGACGACCCTCAAGAGGCACAACGCCCGGACGGTACGGCACAACACGGGTGCCGACTACCGGGGCTGCCTCCGGATCGACGTGCTGAAGTCGATGGAGACGTATCGGAGGATCGAAGGGTGGGCGGCGGGGGTGGTGCGGGGGAGCCTCCTTCCGGCGGGGGAGGACGGGCGCCCCGTCCCGGTGCCGGTCGTCCGGCGGTCGGGGCGGAGCTGGCGTATCTCGATCAGCGGAGGGGCGCCTTCCCCGGTAAAGTAGAGGCGGGCTCGCCTGGATGGGACACCAACCCGCCAGGTCCGTCCGAACGATCCGCCGTGGGGTAATTGGCAGCCCACCGTCTTTTGGTGTCGGGATGTCCTGGTTCGAGTCCAGGCGGCGGAACTGTGATGTTTGTCTAGTTTGGCCCGTGTCGGGCCGACTGGGGGAGCCCCTCCGGGGAAGGTATCCTCACGTTGTCGAGCGGGTGACGGCGTGCTGCCCGGGCGGTAGCCGTCCGTCATCCATTTCGTCGTGTCTCAAGCCGCGATGCCGAGGGAGCCTCGCCCGTGAGTGTGCCGCGCCCGGCCGCCGTCATCGTCCTCGCCGCAGGCGAGGGCACCCGGATGAAGTCGAGAACACCCAAGATCCTGCACGAGCTGTGCGGCCGCGCGCTGGTCGACCACATGCTCACCGCCGCCAGGGGCCTGGAGCCCGAGCGGCTGATCGTCGTCATCGGCCACGAGCGGGAGCGGGTGCAGGCGCATCTGGCGGTGACCGCTCCCGACGCCCGGACGGTGGTCCAGGCCGAGCAGCGGGGGACCGGTCACGCGGTCCGGACGGTCCTGGAGGCCGTCGGCACCGTGAACGGCACGGTCCTGGTGACCTACGGCGACACGCCGCTGCTGCGCGCCGGCACGCTGGCGGGGCTGCTGGCGCGGCACGCCGCCGACGGCAACGCCGTCACCGTGCTCACCGCCGAGGTGCCGGACCCGCACGGCTACGGCCGGATCGTCCGTGACTCCTCGGGCGCGGTCCTGGCGATCGTCGAGGAGAAGGACGCCACCGAGGAGCAGCGGGCGATCAGGGAGATGAACTCCGGCGTCTACGCGTTCGACGGCCTGCTGCTGGCCGACGCGGTCAAGCGGGTCTCGGCCGCCAACGCCCAGGGGGAGGAGTACCTCACCGACGTGCTGTCGATCCTGCGGGAGGACGGCCACCGGGTCGGCGCGCACGTGGCGGCCGACCACGTCGAGGTGGAGGGGGTCAACGACCGGGTGCAGCTGGCCTTCGCGCGCCGGGTGCTCAACGACCGCCTGCTGACCGAGCACATGCGGGCGGGCGTGACGGTGGTCGACCCGGCCAGCACGTGGGTGGACGTGGACGTGGTGCTGGGGCGGGACGTGGTGATCCACCCGGGCACCCAGCTGCAGGGCCGTACGGTGGTCGCGGAGGGGGCGGAGGTCGGTCCGGCCTCGACGCTGACGGACACGGTGGTCGGCGAGGGGGCGGTGGTCCGCAACGCGGTGTGCGTGGAGGCGGAGATCGGCCCGGAGGCGACGGTGGGCCCGTACGCCTATCTGCGGCCGGGGACGGTGCTGGCGCGCAAGGCCAAGGCCGGGACCTACGTCGAGATGAAGAACGCCCGGGTGGGCGAGGGCTCGAAGGTCCCCCACCTGTCGTACGTGGGCGACGCCACGATCGGCGCCGGGGCGAACATCGGCGCCTCCTCGGTCTTCGTGAACTACGACGGAGTGAACAAGCACCACACGACGGTGGGCGACCACGCGTTCGTGGGGTGCGACACCATGCTCGTCGCGCCGGTGAACATCGGTGACGGCGCCTACACCGCCGCGGGTTCGGTCATCGACTCCGACGTCCCCGCGGGGGCGATCGGAGTGGCCCGCGGGCGGCAGCGCAACATTGAAGGGTGGACGGTGCGCAAGCGGCCGGGCACCAGATCGGCGGAGGCGGCGCAGCGGGCCGCCGAGGCCGGAGATCAGCAGGGGAGCACCTCCAAATGAGCAGCATCAAGCAGACCGGTGAGAAGAAGATGATGTTCTTCTCCGGGCGCGCCTATCCGGAGCTGGCGGAGGAGGTGGCCAGCCATCTGGGCATCGTGACGAGCCCGACGACGTTGCGCGACTTCGCCAACGGCGAGATCTACGCCCGCTACCAGGAGTCGGTCCGGGGCAGCGACGCGTTCGTCATCCAGAGCCACACCGGGCCGATCAACCAGTGGATCATGGAGCAGCTGATCATGGTGGATGCGCTGAAGCGCGCCTCCGCCAAGCGGATCACCGTGATCATGCCGTTCTTCGGTTACGCGCGGCAGGACAAGAAGGGCCGGGGCCGGGAGCCGATCACGGCGCGGCTGATGGCGGACCTGTTCAAGACGGCGGGCGCCGACCGGCTGATGTCGATCGACCTGCACACCTCGCAGATCCAGGGGTTCTTCGACGGCCCGGTGGACCACCTGTTCGCGATGCCGGTGCTGGTGAACTACCTGAAGGACAAGCTGGACCTGGAGAACACCACGGTGGTCTCGCCGGACACCGGCCGGGTGCGGCTCTCGGAGCGCTGGGCGGACACGCTGGGCACCCCGCTGGCGTTCATCCACAAGCGCCGCGACCTGGACGTGGCGAACCAGGTGAAGGTGAACGAGGTCGTGGGGCGGGTGAAGGGCCGGACCTGCGTGCTGATCGACGACATGATCGACACGGCGGGCACGATCTGCAAGGCGGCGGACGCGCTCTACGAGCAGGGCGCGACCGATGTGGTGGTGGCGGCGACGCACGCGGTCTTCTCGGACCCGGCGGTGGACCGGCTGAAGAACTCGCGCATCTCCGAGGTCATCGTGACGAACACGCTGCCGATTCCGGAGGAGAAGAGGTTCGACAACCTGACCGTCCTGTCGATCGCCCCGCTGTTGGCCCGGGCGATCACCGAGGTGTTCAGCGACGGTTCGGTGACGAGCCTGTTCGAGGGCGACAGCTAGAGAGGGCGGCCGGGGCCTTCCGCCGGGGTCTTCCCGGGGGTCCCGGGGCGCCCGCCGTGTGTCCCCGTGCGTTCCCGAGTGCCCGCGCGGGGACGGAGTCCCGCGCCGAGCCGGTAGGCTGTGCGGGTCGTGCGCTCGTAACGCCTTCCGCTAGGGCGGGTGAGGGGGAGCGCGCCTTTCCACCGTCGATGATCCCTAGGAGATCGCCGTGTCCGAAGTAGTCATCCAGGCCGAGCCGCGTACCGCCCTCGGCAAGGGCGCCGCCCGCAAGATCCGCCGCGCGCACAAGGTGCCGGTCGTCCTCTACGGGCACGGCACGGAGCCGCAGCACCTGACCCTGCCGGGTCACGAGCTGCTGCTGGCGCTGCGCACGCCGAACGTGCTGATCCGCCTGGAGGGCGCGGTCAACGAGCTGGCGCTGCCGAAGGGCGTGCAGCGGGACCCGATCAAGGGCTTCCTGGAGCACGTGGACCTGCTGCTGGTCAAGCGCGGCGAGAAGGTCACCGTGGACATCCCGGTCACCGTCACCGGCGAGGTCGCCGACGGCATCCTGGACCAGCAGATGGTCTCGGTCTCCGTCGAGACCGAGGCGACCCACATCCCCGAGGGCGTCGAGGTGAGCGTCGAGGGCCTGGAGGTCGGTGCCCAGATCACCGCCGGCGAGCTGAAGCTGCCGAAGGGCACCACGCTGGTCGCCGACCCCGAGTCGCTGGTGCTGGTCGTCTCCGCGGCGCAGACCGCGCCGGCCGCCGAGGAGGGCGGGGCCGCTGAGGCCGAGGCCGCCGCCGAGGCCGGGGTTCCGGAGGCCGCCGAGGGCGAGTCCGCCGAGTAGTTCTCTCTGCTAGACCTGTCAGGGCAGCCCGGGACCGGGCTGCCCTGACGCGCATATGGAAGGGGTGCCGGCCGTGGACCGCTGGCTGGTGGTCGGTCTGGGGAATCCCGGGCCGGAGTATGCCGGGAACCGGCACAACGCGGGCTTCATGGTGCTGGACGAGCTGGCCGCGCGGGCCGGGGGGCGCTTCAAGGCGCACCGGTCGCGGGCGGAGGTGCTGGAGGGCCGGGTGGCGGGGGCGCCCGCGGTGCTGGCCAAGCCGCTGTCGTTCATGAACCTGTCGGGCGGGCCGGTGAAGGCGCTGGCGGACTTCTACAAGGTGGAGCCGGCGCGGGTGGTGGTGGTCCACGACGAGCTGGACGTTCCGTACGGCGCGCTCCGGGCGAAGCTGGGCGGGGGCGACAACGGCCACAACGGGCTGAAGTCGATCACGAAGTCGCTGGGGTCGCGGGACTACCTGCGGGTGAGGTTCGGTGTCGGCCGTCCGCCGGGCCGGATGGACGTGGCCGCGTTCGTGCTGCGGGACTTCGCGACGGCGGAGCGGAAGGAGCTGCCGTTCCTGGTGGACCGGGCGGCGGACGTGGTGGAGTCGCTGGTGCGGGTGGGGCTGGAGGCGACGCAGAACGCCTTCCACGCGCTGGATCTGAAGCTCTCGGGCCCGCCTCGCTGACCGCCGGCCGGGCCCGGCGGTGCGGGTGGGCGTTCTGTCGATTCCTCCCTCTGGTGTTTCTGCTCGCCGATACCATTCCATGACTGTCGGTATACGAACGGTTACACGGAGGGGTGTGCGTGCGCGACGTGACCGCTCTCCACGTGGTGTCGGGGTCCGTGCCGGCGGCGCGCGTCCGGGAGCCGGGCTGGGTGCGGGATCACCGGGCGCGGGCCGTCGTCGCGGACTTCGGCTGCGCGTCCTTGTCGGCGGCCGCGGCGTTCTTCGTCCGGTTCGGTGAGGTGACGCCGTACGCGGTGCCGTACGCGGTGCTGAGTGCGGCGCTGCCGGTGGTGTGGGTGTGCGTGGTCGCGCTGAACCGGGCCTACGAGGCGCGGTTGATCGGGCTGGGGCCGGAGGAGTTCCAGCGGGTGCTGCAGTGCGGGTTCATGGTGACCGCCGCGCTGGCGGTCGGCGCGTACGCGACCAAGACGGATGTCGCGCGGGGGTACGTGGTGCTGGCGGTGCCGCTGTGCACGGTGCTGACGCTCCTGGCCCGGTACGGCCTGCGGCGGTCGCTGCACCGGAGGCGGGCGCGGGGGGCGTGCATGCGGCGGGTGGTCGCGGCGGGGCACCGGGCGGCGGTGGCCGAGCTGGTGGAGCGGCTGCGCCGGGAGCGCTACCACGGCATGGAGGTCGTGGGGGTGTGCGTGCCGCGCGGCGGCGGGGCCGAGGTGGCGGGCGTCCCGGTGCTGGGCGGGTTGTCGGACGTGCCGCTGGTGGTGGGGCAGGCGGAGGCGGACACGGTGGCGGTGCTGGCCTGTCCGGAGATGGACGGGGCGGCGCTGCGCCGGCTGGCCTGGCGGCTGGAGAAGACGTGCACGGATCTGGTGGTCGCTCCGGCGCTGATGGAGGTGGCGGGGCCGCGGACGTCGATCCGGCCGGTGGCGGGGCTGCCGCTGCTGCATGTGGACCACCCGGAGCTGGCGGGGCTGCGCCGGGTGCTGAAGTCGCTGTTCGACCGGGCCGGGGCGGGGCTGCTGCTGGTGGCGGGGCTGCCGCTGCTGCTGGCGCTGGCGCTGGCCGTGCGGATGTCGGGGCCGGGGCCGGTGCTGTTCCGGCAGACGCGGGTGGGCCGGGACGGCGCGGAGTTCACGATCTACAAGTTCCGGACGATGGTGACCGACGCGGAGCGGCGGAAGATCGCGCTGGTGAGCGACGACGGCGGGGTGCTGTTCAAGATCCGGCACGATCCGCGGGTGACGCCGCTCGGCGCCTGGTTGCGGCGGCACTCGCTGGACGAGCTGCCGCAGCTGATCAATGTGCTCCGGGGTGACATGTCGCTGGTGGGTCCGCGGCCGCCGCTGCCGGAGGAGGTGGCGCGGTACGGCGACGACGTCCGGCGGAGGCTGCTGGTGCGGCCGGGGATGACGGGTCTGTGGCAGGTGAGCGGACGGTCGGACCTGAGCTGGGAGGAATCGGTCACCCTGGACCTGCGTTACGTGGAGAACTGGTCCCTCATGCTGGACCTGCAGATCCTGTGGAAGACTTGGTCGGCTGTCGCGCGAGGGGCTGGAGCATACTGATGACGATTCGCGACGATCATGTCCTGGCCGGGGATCTGGCGACGGAGGCCGGTGAGCGGCTGCTGGCGCTGCGCAAGGAGGAGGGGTTCGGCGACCCGTCCGCGCTGCGGGCGAAGGGCGACGCGGGTTCGCACCGGTTCCTGACGGAGGCGCTGGCCCGGTTGCGCCCGAGTGACAGCGTGCTGTCGGAGGAGGCGACCCGGCAGGAGCGGCTGGCCTCCCGCCGGTCGACGGCCGACCGGGTGTGGATCGTGGATCCGCTGGACGGGACCCGGGAGTTCGCCGAGGAGGGCCGGGCGGACTGGGCGGTGCACGTGGCGCTCTGGGAGCGCGGCGCGCTGGTCGCCGGGGCGGTGGCGCTGCCGGCGCAGGGGCGGACGCTGTCGACGGCGGAGCCGCCGGTGCTGCCGGGGGAGCGGGAGGGCAGGCCGCGGATCGCGGTGAGCCGGACCCGGCCGCCGGAGTTCGTGCAGAGGCTGGCGTACCTCGTGGGTGCGGAGCTGGTGCCGATCGGTTCGGCGGGGGCGAAGATCTGCGCGGTGCTCACCGGTGAGGTGGAGGCGTACGTGCACGCCGGGGGGCAGTACGAGTGGGATTCGGCGGCGCCGGTGGCGGTCGCGCTGGCAGCGGGGGCCCACGCCAGCCGGATCGACGGCTCGGAGCTGACCTACAACCAGGATGACCCCTCGCTACCGGATATTCTGGTATCCCTACCAGGACTGGCGCCAACGCTGCTCGCCGGAATCCGGGATCTGCACCGTTAAGGGCATGCCCCCAATCCCCGATGGGAGAGTCAGATGCTTCAGCGCGACTACACCACGTCGCAGCTCGATGTCCTCGAGGCGGAGGCCATCCACATCATGCGTGAGGTGGCGGCGGAGTTCGAGCGTCCGTGTCTGCTCTTCTCCGGGGGCAAGGACTCCATCGTCATGCTCCGCGTCGCGGAGAAGGCGTTCTGGCCGGCGCCGATCCCGTTCCCGCTGATGCACGTGGACACCGGCCACAACTTCCCGGAGGTCATCGAGTTCCGCGACCGGCGGGTCGCGGAGCTGGGCGTGCGGCTGGTCGTGGCGTCCGTGCAGGACGCCATCGACGCCGGGCGGGTGGTCGAGGAGACCGGCCGGCGGGCCTCCCGCAACCGGCTGCAGACCGTGCCGCTGCTGGACGCGATCGAGGACAACGAGTTCGACGCGGTGTTCGGCGGGGCCCGCCGGGACGAGGAGAAGGCCCGCGCCAAGGAGCGGGTGTTCTCCTTCCGCGACGAGTTCGGCCAGTGGGACCCGAAGAACCAGCGGCCGGAGCTGTGGAACCTCTACAACGCGAAGATCCGCAAGGGCGAGCACATCCGGGTGTTCCCGCTGTCCAACTGGACCGAGCTGGACGTGTGGGACTACATCCGGCGCGAGGGCATCGAGATCCCGTCCATCTACTTCGCGCACACGCGCAAGGTCTTCGAGCGCGACGGCATGCTACTGGCCGACAGCGAGTTCGTCACCCGGGGGGAGGACGAGCCGCTGATGGAGAAGACGGTCCGCTACCGCACGGTCGGCGACGCCACCTGCACCGGCGCGGTGGAGTCCACCGCGGCGACCGTCGAGGAGATCATCGCGGAGATCGCCGCGACCCGGATCACCGAGCGGGGCGCCACCCGCGCCGACGACCGCGCCTCCGAGGCCGCGATGGAGGACCGCAAGCGGGAGGGCTACTTCTGATGGCCCGCCCGCCCGTCCTCGCTCGTCCGTCCGTCCTCCGCGCCCGCCCGGCGCACTCCTCCGCTTCCCGCGCACGCCGTACGACCCCTGGAGAGCAGCTGTAATGGACATCCTTCGTTTCGCCACGGCGGGAAGCGTCGACGACGGGAAGTCGACGCTGATCGGGCGGTTGCTCTTCGACTCCAAGGCGATCTTCGAGGACCAGTTGGAGGCGGTCGAGCGCACCTCCCGGGACCGCGGCACCGAGTACACCGACCTGTCGCTGCTCACCGACGGCCTGCGGGCCGAGCGGGAGCAGGGCATCACGATCGACGTGGCCTACCGCTACTTCGCCACGCCGCGGCGGAAGTTCATCATCGCCGACACCCCGGGGCACATCCAGTACACCCGGAACATGGTGACCGGGGCCTCCACGGCGGACCTGGCGGTGGTGCTGATCGACGCGCGCAAGGGCGTGCTGGAGCAGTCGCGCCGGCACGCGTTCCTGACCACGCTGCTGCGGGTGCCGCACCTGGTGCTGGCCGTCAACAAGATGGACCTGGTCGACTACTCCGAGGAGCGGTTCGAGGAGATCCGCGAGGAGTTCACCGCGTTCGCCTCGAAGCTGAACGCGCCCGACCTGACGTTCATCCCGATCTCGGCGCTGCACGGCGACAACGTGGTCGCCCGGTCGGAGAACATGCCGTGGTACAACGGCTCGTCGCTCCTGCACCACCTGGAGAACGTGCACATCGCCTCCGACCGGAACCTGGTCGACGTGCGGTTCCCCGTGCAGTACGTGATCCGCCCGCAGAAGGCGACCGATCCCGCCTTCCACGACTACCGCGGGTACGCCGGCCAGGTGGCCGGGGGCGTGCTGAAGCCGGGTGACGAGGTCGTGCACCTGCCGTCCGGGCTGACCACGCGCATCGCCTCGATCGACACCTACGACGGGCCGGTGGAGGAGGCGTTCCCGCCCATGTCGGTGACCCTCCGGCTGGAGGACGACATCGACATCTCGCGCGGCGACATGATCTGCCGCCCGAACAACCAGCCGCACGTCGCGCAGGAGGTGGAGGCCATGGTCTGCTGGATGACCGACGCCGCCAGGCTGGCTCCGCGCGCCAAGCTGACCATCAAGCACACCACCAGGACGGCCCGCGCGCTGGTGCGCGACCTGCACTACCGGCTGGACGTCAACACCCTGCACCGCGACGAGTCGGCCACGGCGCTCGGCCTGAACGAGATCGGCCGGGTCTCGCTGCGGATCACCCAGCCGCTGTTCGTGGACGAGTACGCCAGAAACCGCCTCACCGGCGGGTTCATCCTGGTGGACGAGGCCACCAACAACACCGTCGGCGCGGGCATGATCGTCGAGGCCCGGTAGTCCTCCGGGCCGATCGCCGCAGGTAGATCGTTTGACTGTTCACTGACCGCCAAGTTACTCTCCGCGATATCGTCGGCACGTTCCGTATCCGTAACGGTGAGGATTCGTGCCTGTGTCTGGTCGTCCGTCGCCCACCCGGGTGGTCTTCCTGGGTGGGCTGGGCCGCAGCGGCACCACGCTGCTGGAGCGCCTGCTCGGTGAGCTTCCCGGCTGCGCCGCCCTCGGCGAGGTGGTCCACCTCTGGGCGAGGGGCGTGCTGGCGGACGAGTCCTGCGGGTGCGGCGAGCCGTTCCACGCGTGCCCGTTCTGGCGGAAGGTCGGCGAGCGGGCGTTCGGCGGCTGGTCCGCCGGGCAGGCCGAGCGGGTGCTCGCGCTGCGGGCGCGGGTGGACCGGACCCGGCGCATTCCGGCGCTGCGGAGGCTGCTGGCCGAGGAGCGGGCGGGCGCCGGGGCGTGGCGGTCGCCGGCGGCGACCGAGGAGCTGGGCGAGTACGCCACCGCGTACCGCCGGCTCTACGAGGCGGCGGCGGAGACCGCCGGCGGTCCGGTCGTCGTCGACTCCAGCAAGCACGCCTCCCTGGCCTTCTGCCTGGCCGCGGCCGGGCTCGACGTGCACGTCGTGCACGTCGTCCGCGATCCCCGCGCGGTCGCGCACTCCTGGCGCCGCAGGGTCGCGCGCCCGGAGAACGGCGCTCCCATGATGAGCTGGTCGCCGGCCCGCACCTCGCTGCACTGGCTGGCGCAGAACCTCGGTCTCGAACTCCTGGCCCGCGAGGGCGTCCCCGTCACCCGGGTCCGCTACGAGGACCTGCTGGACTCGCCCGCCCGGACGCTGCGCCGGCTGGCCGCCGTGCTCGGCGTCCGGCCGGGCCTCGGCTTCCTGGGCGACGGTGCGGCGGAGCTGTCGACGGCGCACACCGTCTCGGGCAACCCCATGCGTTTCACCGTCGGGCGGATCGGCCTGACCCGGGACGACGGCTGGCGCACCGGCGCCCCGCCCCGGCAGGGGAGCCTGGTCACCGCACTGACCTGGCCCCTGATGCTCCGATACGACTATCCCTGGAGGCTCTCGTGAGTCCATCGGTGGGCGTGGTCATCCCCACGCGAGGACATCGGCCCGGCCAGCTGCGCGCGGCCACGTGCGCCGCGCTCGCGCAGGACTACCCGGGCGCCGTGGAGATCGTCATCGTCGCCGACGGAGGCGACCCGTCGCGGGTGGCCGGCCAGGTGGCCGACCTCCTCGCCGGGCGGGCCATGGCGGTCCGCGGGCAGCAGCCACCGCCCGCGCGCGGGGTGCGGGTGCTGCCCAACCGGCTCAGCCCCGGCCTGCCGGGGGCGCGCAACACCGGTATCGCCGCGCTCGGCACCGACCTGGTCGCCTTCTGCGACGACGACGACCAGTGGCTGCCGGGCAAGGTGTCCGCTCAGGTCGCGGCGTTGCGGCAGGAACCGGGGGCGGAGTTCGCCAGCTGCGCCATCGAGGTGGAGTACGGCTCCCGGCGGGTCCCGCGGCTGGCCGGCACCCGCCGGGTGACGCGCGAGCAGCTGGTCCGCTCGCGCATGGTGATGGTGCACTCCTCGACGTTCCTGTTCCGCCGCGGCTCGCTCTGGGTGGACGAGAGCGCGCCCGGCGGCCAGAACGAGGACTGGGACCTGGCGCTGCGCGCGGCCGCGCGCCGCCCGATCGTGCACGTGGACCGTCCTTACGTGCGGGTGCGCTGGGGCGGGTCGATGTACGCGACCCGCTGGGCCGACCGCATCGCCGGGCTGGAGTGGATGCTCGCCCGGCACCCCGATCTGGCCGTGGACCCGCGCGGCGCGGCGCGGATCTACGGCCAGCTCGCCTTCCACCACGCGGCCCTCGGCCACCGGAGGGAGGCGGGACGCTGGGCCTGGCGGGCGTTCACCGCCAGGCACGGCGAACCCCGTGCGCCGATCGCGCTCGCCGTGGCGGCGGGGCTGGTGTCCGCGCAGGCCGTGCTGAGCCGCCTGCACCACCGCGGACACGGCATCTGATGCGGGCCGGTGCAGGGCGGGCCCCTGTGGTCGCCGACGGGTGCCTCGCGATGGCGGTGGGGCCGACGGGACCGGCGGGGCAGGCCAGGCCCGCGCGGGCCCTGGTCCCACCGGTCCCGCGGCAGCGTCCCCGGCCCGACAAGGCCACCCGCAGGCGGCTCCGCCGCCGGGTGCGGGTGGCGGGCGTCGCGCTCGACCGGATGACCGAGAGCGAGGTGGTCGACCACGTGGTGGCCGCGCTGAAGCGGGGCGAGGGCGGCCACATCGTCACCCCGAACGTGGACATCAGCCGGGCCGTCGCCCGGGACGGCGCGCTGCGTCGGCTGGTGGAGGGCGCCGACCTCGTGGTGGCCGACGGCATGCCGCTGGTGTGGGCGGCGCGGCTGCTCGGCACCCCCGTGCCCGGCAGGGTCACCGGCGCGGACCTGATCTGGTCCCTGTCGGAGGCGGCGGCCTTCTACCGCTACCCGGTCTACCTGCTGGGCGGGCCGCCGGGTGTGGCCGAGCAGGCGGCGGTGCGGCTGGTGGACCGGTACCCGGGGCTGGTGGTCTCCGGGGTGGACGCGCCGCCGCACGGGTTCGAGGAGAGCGCCGACGGCTACGCCCGGGTCAGGGAGGCGCTCGTGGCCGCGGGGCCCCGGCTGGTCTTCGTCGGGCTGGGCTTCCCCAAGCAGGACCGGCTCATCGCGGCGCTCCGCGAGGACCTGCCGGGCACCTGGTTCGTCGGCTGCGGCTCGGCGATCTCCTTCGCGGCCGGCGCGGTGCGCCGGGCGCCGGAGTGGATGCAGCGCTCCGGGCTGGAGTGGCTGTTCCGGCTGCTGTGCGAGCCGGGCCGGCTGGCCCGCCGCTACCTGGCCGACGACCTGCCGTTCGCGCTCCGGCTGCTCTCCGTCTGCCTGCTCAAGCGGTTGTTCTCCTGACGCGGGCCCGACGACCGGGGCCCCCTCCCGCCGCCCGAGGGAGGGGGCCCCTCCGCCGTCTCGCGGGGCCCTTCCGCGGGCGCGCGCGTCCCCGCGCGGGCGCCCGGCGCCGCTGCGGACCTCCCGCCCGGTCGCCCTGGCGGGAGGTCAGGAGGAGGCGAGCTCCATGACCCGCCGGGCCTCCTGCGGGCTGAGCCGACCGCGTGCCTCGGCCGGGGCCCGGCGGGAGTCCATCGGCCGGTAGGCGGTGCGGGACAGGCCGTGCCAGGCGAAACCGGCCCGGGACGAGCCGGAGGCCGTGCAGGCGCGGCGGACGCGCCGCTCGGCCCGCGCCGACCAGGTCAGGCCCGCCCAGCCGTACAGGCGGCGGAAGCCCGCCACCGGGTCGGCGGCCAGGTCCTCGTAGCGGACCAGGAGGATCTGCGGGTGGCGGGCGGCGAGGTCGGCGGCGACGGCCGCGGCGACCCGCCACAGGGCGGTGTTCCTGACCAGGTGGTCCCGGCAGTCCACCAGCGGGCGCAGCTCCGCGATCCGGGGGTGGTCGCGGAGCAGCGCCGGCTGGTCCAGCAGTTCACGGAAGTCCACCGTCCAGCCGAGCCGCTTCCAGCTGCCGGCGAACGCCACCGGGTCGCGGACCAGGACGATCACCCGGCAGCCCAGCCGCTCGGCGAACCAGCCCGCGGACAGCAGCGCGAACGGGTCGTCGAGCAGGGCCCGGCGGCCGGTCAGCCGCCCGAAGGTGAACGCGGTGCCGTACCGGACCATGCGGGCCAGGTCGTACGGTGCGCGGTTGCGGCGCAGCTCGGCCGCGAACCGGTAGCGCAGCGTGGTGGTGTCGCGGAAGGCACGCAGCCACACCTCGTCGTCGCCGGCGTGGATGTACTGGAAGCGGTGGGTGACGTCGGCGTCGAGCACGCCGGGGGAGCGGCCCGGCCGGGGCAGCGGGTTGAGCGGCTCGTTGACGTAGACCAGTTCGCCGCCCGCGACGAGCATCCGGCCGGTCCAGCTCGTGCCGCTACGCGGTAGCCCGGTCACCAGGACGGGGGGCGCCGGCTCCGCTCCCGCGGCGATCCGCCTCAGGCCCGCCACGAGGGCTCCGCGCCGAGCCAGGAGGTGAGCAGGGCGTCGGACCGCTCGAAGTACGCGGTCAGCTCGCGGCGGAGCGGGGCGGGCATCGGCGCGGGCCGGGGGCGGGCGTTGTGCCGCTCGACCACCGCCTCGCCGAGGTGCGGCAGGCCGAGGAAGTCCAGCACCCGGTCGTAGGCGGCCCGCGGCCGGGTGAAGAGCTCGCCGCTGTCCAGCACGAGGATCCGGTCCCGGCCGACCAGCGGTTCCAGCCGGGCGAGCTGCTCGGCGTAGCGTCCCCGGGCCAGGTAGGCGTGGTGGCGGTGGGAGTGGTGCGCCGCATGCGGCGAGGCGGTCAGCGCCTCCTGGGCCCCGGCCAGCCGCTCGTCCTCCAGTTCCAGGGCGCGGGCGAAGCACGGTTCGGTCTCGAAGCCGCGGGCCAGCTCGTGGGCGTGCGCGGAGAAGGCGCGCTCGACCGGGTCGCGGACCAGCACGACGAGCTTCACGCCTGGCAGGTCGGCGGCGATCCGGGAGGCGGCCAGCGGGTGGAACAGGTAGTAGGGCGAGGACTCGAAGGCCTGGGGGCGGCGGCCGTGGCGGCGGGCCAGGCGCGCGGCCGTGGCGCGCAGCGGGAAGTGCGCCCGGTACCAGGGCAGGCCGCGGTGGTAGGCCATGTCGAAGTAGTGCACGCCCTTGTGCAGGACGGGTTTGAGCACGAGCGGGTGGCGGGCGAGCGCCCGGTAGAGCGAGGTCGTACCGGAGCGCTGCGCCCCGATGATCAGGAAGGACGGCAGGACCCGGCTGCCGGAGGTGATCCGGCCCGTGGTCCGCGACATGGCGTGCACCGGGCGTTTCAGCACGGGGTTCACGTCAGGACCTCCTGGGAGTCGACGACGGGCGTGAGCCAGGTGGCGGGCGGGCCGAGCGGTTCGTGGCCGTCGGCGGCGTGCCGGTCGGCCAGCACGGCCAGGTAGTGGACCGCGGTCAGCCGGGCCTCGCCCGCCGACAGGCCGAACGGGGCCAGCAGCGGCAGCGCCTGCGCGAGGCACGCGCGGGCGGCGGTGACCGGCCTCATCCGGCGCAGGGCCCGGTGGAAGAAGTGGTGGAGGGCGTCGAATCCGAGCGGCACCCCGGTGCCGAACCGCTCCCAGTCCCACACCAGCAGCCGGCCGTCCGGGCCGGGGGCGATGTTCCACGGGGAGAAGTCGCCGTGCCAGGCGAACCGCTTCCCGCCTCCGGGTGCGCTCTTCTCGCCCGGCGTGCCGCTCCCCGCGGGTGCGCCGTTCCCGCTGTTCCCGCCGAGCGCGCTGATCTCGTGGATCGCCGCGGTGCGCAGGTCCTCGCCGGGCGTGCCGCGCCGTACCGGGAGGGGGGACAGGGCCAGGACCGACAGGCCGCGCCAGGAGCCGTGGTGGAGAACGGCGGGCGCGACGACGGTCTTCAGCGGCGCCTCGGCGAGCATGCCGAGGGTGCGCGCTTCGTGGGCGACGAGTTCCCGGGCGCGGGGGGTGTCGCCGACCTTGACGAAGGCGACCGGCCCGCCGGGGCCGCGGGCCTCCAGGATCGGCTTGCGGTTGGCCCGCCGGGCGGGACGGACGTGCAGCGCCACCCGGACCGGGGTGCCCAGGACCTCGCTCAGGTAGGTCTCGATGGTGTCCCCGCCGGTGGGGACCATGACCTTCCCGCCGGGGTGCCACCAGGCGCGCGGCGCGAGCCTGCGCGGCAGCAGGGGGTGCGGCAGCAGACTGTACGGCCGGGCCTCGCCGGAGCCGGGGAAGAGCAGGCCGATGGTCTGCCGGAGATAGCGCAGCCGTACCCGGGTGTCGTTCATGAGATGGTCCCCCGTGCCATCGAGTTTCTCCAGAGCAGCGCGAACGAGATCAGATAGAGGCTGAGCGGTGTGACCAGCCCGTCGTAGACGAACATGTAGAGGAGGGTGAGGATCATCACCAGGACGCCGGCCATGCCGATCGGCGAGCGGTCGGCCCAGTGCCGCCGGACGGCTCCGGTGAAGAACGCGACGTAGAGCGCGGCGCCGACGAAGCCCTGTGTGATCATCAGGTGCCAGAGCTGGCCGTCGCTGCCCAGCGGCGGGTGGCCGCAGGTGTCGCACCAGTCGCTCTTGCCGGTGGTGATGGTCCGGTAGTTCCCCCGGGCGCTGCGGTTGTTGCCGTAGCCGATGACGGGCGAGGTGGTGGCGGCGGCGATGGTGGCCGAGACGGTGAAGGCGCGGATGTCGTTGCTGTGCGGGTTGTCCAGGCGCTGGGAGACCAGCGGCTGGAGGGGGCTCAAGGTGAAGGCCAGGGCTCCCGCCGCGACGGCCGAGCAGATCACCAGGCGCCGCCGCCGGTGCGTCCGCAGGACCAGGTAGGCGACGGCTATGCCGAGGCCGATCCAGAGGCCGCGGTTGAGCGAGTAGACGACGGGCACGGAGGCGAGGGCGAGCAGCGGGACCACGGCCAGGCGCCGGCGCGGCCCGCCGTGCACCCACCAGCCGACCACGAACCAGACGAGCAGCACCGAGAAGTTGCTGCCCCAGGCGTTGGCCCACTCGAAGGGGGCCTCGGGGCGGGGGGAGGCGTGGCCGAGGACCTTCTGCATCTGGGCGGCGGTGGGGTGGATGAGGTTCTGCACGAAGGAGTTGCCGCTGATCCAGCCGGGCAGCAGGCGCTCCACCGGTGAGGTGAACTGCACGTGCGGGGCGAGCACGCCCAGCAGCCCGCCCGCGACGGTCGTGAGGAACAGCACGCCGAGCATGCGCACCAGGGCGAGCTGCGGCAGCTCGTGCTCGGTGAGGTTCCCCAGGTAGAGGATCATGATCGTCAGGGAGACGTAGAGGGCCAGGCGCATCAGGTAGCCGATCACCCGTCCCGCGCCGAACTCGCCGTAGGTGTCGGGGGGCATCTCGGCGAGCATGAGCGCGCTGACCAGGTAGCCGGCGAGCAGCAGCAGCCAGAGCCCGAACCCGGACGGCACCTTTACCGGGCGGCGCCGCCACAGGACGACCGCCATCGCCGGGGCCAGCACGACCACGGCCAGCCCGCCGAAGCCCAGCGCCCACCAGAGGGGGTAGCCGACCAGGAACGCGGCGATGGGCAGGCTCGCCGGGGGCGGGAGCCTCACGGCGGGAACACCCGCTTGCCGACCGCGGGCACGTGCGCGAGCGGAGCGCTCTCCGGAGTGTCGTCCGGCGCGTCGTCCACGCCCGCGCGCCGGTCGGCGGGAGAGGGGCGGCGGAGCGCGCTGCGCACGTCGGCCAGGGCGATCTCGACGGTGGCGTCGGGCTCGGGCACGTCGTGGGGGAGCCCGCGGGGGGCGGTCCCGCGGGCGGCGCGGGCGCGCGGGCCGCCGCCCGCGCCCTCTCGGGCGGGGACGGTCCGGGACGGGCCGGTGGCGGCCTCACGGGCCGGGGTGCCCTCGTGGGCGGGGACGGTCCGCGAGGGGCGGGTGGCGGCCTCACGGGTCGGGGTGGTCCACTCCCCGTCTGCGGGGGGTTCCCGGTGGGCGGGGGACCTCGTTCCGGCCGCGGGCGGCCGTGCGGCGGTGGGGACCGGCGCGCCGTTGACGCGGCCCGCCGGAGGCCGGGCGCCGTTCCTGCTCCCCCCGCCTGCGGATTTTCCCGGCGGGTCACCGGGGGCGTCGTCGCGCGCGGCGGCGAGCGCGCCGAGCACCGGGACGCCGCCCTCCTGCAGCCGCCGTACGGCCAGCGCCACCTCCCGCGACGAGGTCCCGGGCAGCGGGACCAGCAGCACCGCGGTCCCCGCGGCCGCCAGGTCGGTGACCTGGCGCCCGCTGACGAGGTCGAGACCGGTCAGGCGGGGGATGTCGCCCGCCTCGCGGAGCCGGGTGTCGAGCCGGTCGCGGAGCCAGGCGAGCCCGACCCCGGTGAGCAGGCCGACCATGAAACCGCTGCCGAGGTACAGGGGCGGGATGGGGGCGCTGGGCTCCTCCGGGGCGGTCGCCTCGCTGATCACCGAGCCGGGGGTGATCGCGATGGTCTTGTGCGCGTCGTACTTGACGGTGAGGTTGTAGATCTGGCGGCTGAGCACGCTGCGCTTCTGCAGCGCGATGGTGTGGTCGGCGCTGCCGCGCTCCAGGCCGGGCAGCGCGTCCAGCACCTTGGCCAGGCTCCCGTTGAGCTGCTTCAGCTTGTCCAGGTATGTCTCCAGCTGGAGGGCCAGCGCCTTCTCGGCGGCCTCGCGGCGGTGGGCGAGGTAGGCCCGGGCGTACGCGCCGGCGCCGGCGGCGGCGCTGTTGGGGTCGGCCGCGGTGTAGGAGATCTGCAGGACCGAGGTGTTGGGCGGCACGGAGACGTCGACCGGGCCGGGGGCGCTCTTGAGCACGTCCTGGGCCTTCTTCGCGACCACGGCGGACTGGGCGATCTGCGCCTCGGTGTCGAGGTTGAGGGCCTCGCGCTGCCTGCTGGTCACCTGGTTGGTCTGCTCCTGGACGCCGGTCGGGGTCACCAGGACGTAGGCGGTGGAGGTGTAGGACGGCGGGGTGGTCCAGAGCAGGGCGCCGCCGCCGCCGGTCCCGGCGGCGAGGCACAGCAGGATGGTCGGCCAGCGGCGGCGGAACAGCGACGCGTAGTCCGCCAGGTCTCCGCCGGTATGGCGGGCAGGGGGATCCGGCGACAGGCTCATGCGGTGTGGAGTCCCTCTCGGGCTGGGCCTCTCGGGGGGAGGCCGACGCTGGGAACCCTCAGGACTATAGGCCGGAATGCTATTTTCCTGACCGCATACCCAAGATTTTCTTCGCGCAGGCGGTGCCAATCACGCCAAGATAACGACGGTTCATCCGATATTTCCTCGATGCTGTACCGGGGAGGCGGCATGGTCCGGCAAAATCTGCGACGCAGCACGTCCGGCGGGTGGGATGGTGTGACCCGCGGAAGGTAAAGAAATGCGCGGACGGATCATCTGTGAGGGACCGTTGTATCGGACAAAAGCCGATTTAAGGCGAACTTTGAGGATGCCCGTAATCGCCGGTGCCGGTATGGCCCTCGTCCTGGGGGTGAGCGCGTGCGGCCAGGCCGCGGGGGTCTCCTGGGAGACGACGCGGCAGAGCGCGGTCCGCAGCGGCGGGCTGCTGGACCTCGACGCGCCCTCGATGTCGGCCTGCGAGGCCAGCGCCAAGCTCATCCCCTCCTGCGGGGCCTGGTGGGGGGTGGCGCCGGAGGTGTTCACCGGCAGGCGGCCCGACCGGGCGCTGGCGCGAGCCGAGCGGCGCATGGGCCGCAGGGCCGACATCGTGCACGTCTACCACCGCGAGGACGAGCTCTTCCCCACCCCGCAGGAGCTGGCCGCGGCCCGCGACCCCGCCGGGCGCAGGCTGCTGCTGGTCAACTGGAAGCCCTCCTTCGGGCACACCTGGGCGCAGATCGCCGCCGGCGCCCTGGACCAGCGGATCGACCGGCTGGCCGCGCACATCCGCACGACCTTCCCCGAGCGCTTCTTCCTGACCGTGCACCACGAGCCGGAGAACGACGTGCGCCCGGATCCCGGCTCGGGGATGACCGCCCGGGACTACGCGGCGATGTTCCGGCACGTGGTCGAGCGGCTGCGCGCCGGAGGGGTGCGCAACGCGGTCACCGTCATGACCTACATGGGCGCGCCGAACTGGGCCTCGAAGCCCTGGTTCGAGGAGCTCTACCCGGGCGACGACGTGGTCGACTGGGTCGCCATGGACCCGTACGTCGACGACAGGGTGCAGACCTTCGACGGGCTGATCAACAAGACCCGCACGGAGTTCCCCGACTGGCCGGGGTTCTACCGCTGGATGCAATGGCGCTTCCCCGGCAAGCCCATCATGGTCGCCGAGTGGGGCGTGTTCGAGCGGCCGGAGCAGCCGTGGTTCAAGTCGTCCTTCTACGCCTCGGTCCGCCAGGAGCTGCGGCGCTACCCGCAGATCAAGGCGCTGGTCTACTTCGACTCACCGGCCGCCCCGCGCGGAGACACCCGCTTCGACACCACTCCCGGCGGGCGCCGCGCCTTCCGGGAGCTCGCCGGCGACCCCTACCTGCGCGCCACCGCGGTTCCGCAGAAGTGACCAGCCCGCCGCCCCGGCGGCCGTCGCGCCGCCCAGGATCCACAGGGTGGCGGTGTTGCCCACACCGAGCAGCTTGAGCGCCGAGGCGAGCAGCACGACGGCGAGCAGCGCGCGGATGACGCCGCCGGGGGCGCGCGAGGAGATGCGCGCGCCGAGGTAGACGCCGGGGATCGAGCCGACGAGCAGCGAGGTGGTGAGGTCCAGCTGGAAGTCGCCGAAGAGCAGGTGGCCGAGGGCGGCCGAGGCGACCAGCGGGACGGCCTGGACCAGGTCGGTGCCGACGAGCTGGTTGGCGCGCAGGGCGGGGTAGAGCGCGAGCAGCGCCACGATGATGAGCGAGCCGGAGCCGACCGAGGAGATGCCGACCACGACGCCTCCGACCATACCGACCAGTAACGTCGGGATGGGGCGCACGTCGATCTCGTCGAGACCCGCCGAAGAGGGCCCCTCGTGCCGGGCGATCCACGCCTTGGCGACCAGTCCCGCCACGGCCAGCAGCAGCGCGACGCCCAGGGCGTACTTGACCACCTGCTGGACCTGCTCGCCGTCGCCGAAGGCGCGGGCGACGAGCACCCCGCTGAAGGCGGCGGGCACCGAGCCGGCGCACAGCCACCCGACCAGCCGCAGGTTCACCGTGCCCCGGCGCATGTGCACGATCCCGCCCACCGGCTTCATCACCGCCGAGGCGACCAGGTCGCTGGAGACCGCCGCGAGCGGCGGCACGTTGAAGAACAGCATCATCATGGGCGTCATCAGCGCGCCGCCGCCCATGCCGGTCAGGCCGACGACGACCGCGACCAGGAACGACCCCGCGACCAGGGGGAGATCGATGCTCATCAGGCGTTCACCATCCCTCATCCGCCGCGCGGGCGGTCCGTCTCCGGCCGGACGTGCCGCTCACCGCACCCAGCCCCCCGCCACGAGCGGGTCCAGCACGGCGGCCACGGCGCTCTCGACGGAGATTCCCGTCGTGTCGATCACCAGGTCGGCGTCGTCGGGCTCCTCGTAGGGGGAGGAGACGCCGGTGAACTCGGGGATCAGCCCGGCCCGGGCCTTGGCGTACAGGCCCTTGCGGTCGCGCCGCTCGCACTCGGCCAGCGGGGTGGCCACGTGCACGAGCAGGAAGTCGGCGCCCACGGCCTCGACCATCGCCCGGACCTCGGCGCGGGTGGCGGCGAACGGCGCGATGGGGGCGCAGATCGCCAGCCCGCCGTGCCGGGCCGCCTCCGCGGCGACGAAGCCGATCCGCCGGATGTTGAGGTCGCGGTCGGCGCGGGAGAAGCCCAGCCCGGCCGAGAGCAGGTGGCGGACCACGTCGCCGTCGAGGTAGGTCACCGTACGGCCGCCGCGCTCCAGGAGCGCGTCCCGCAGGCCCCGCGCGACGGTGGACTTGCCCGAGCCGGACAGACCGGTGAAGAAGACCACCAGGCCCCGCCGGTGGGGCGGGCCGGGGATGACGACGGGCTCCGGGCCGGCCAGGTGCTCGGCGGCGCCGTAGGCCTCGGCCACCCGCTCGCGCAGCTCCAGGTCGACGGCGTGGTCCTCGCGGGGGGCGAGCGGCACCACGGCGACCGCGGCGCCCGCCGCGGAGGTCTCCGCCAGGCGGTCGCGGGCCCTCAGCGCGGCGCGGACCACCGCGGGCCCGGACTCGCCGAAGGCCAGCGGGAGCAGCAGGACGGCGGCGTCCAGCTCGGCGGCGGTCGCCTCGATCTCGGCCAGGTCGTCGAGGGGGCCGCGCATGGTGACGGCGAGGACCGGTCGGCCGGCCAGCTCCTTGCGGACGTCGGCGGGGGCGCGGCGGAGCCGGGCGAACGGCCCGTGCTCGGGTGCGCCCAGCGCCTCCACCGGCCCGGCGGCCAGGCCCTGCGCGCGTTCGGTGACGGTCAGCACGGCCAGCGGGGCGCCCTCGGGGTCGCGGAGCGTGACGCGGTCGCCCGGCGCGGCCGGGTGGTCGCCGGGCAGGGCGAGCGTGACCGGGGCCGGCCACGGCGTGCCGTCGGCGAGCGTGCCGTGCTCGGCGACCGCGTGCGCGTCGGCCGGGCCCATGAAGCCGGTCAGCGGGTGGTACGCGCCGGAGAGCAGCAGCTCCAGGTCGGCCAGCTCACGGGCGTCGGGGGTCCACTCCAAGGGCTCCGTCATCTGCTCCACAATCCCGATCGAATTAGTCGGATATCGTAACTGTAGCCACCCCGGTTCTCTCATATCAACCGGGCCGGCTCAGAGCAGACGGGTGAAATAGTCCTCCGGCTTCCGGATGATCATTGTGATCTCGTCGTGCGAGTCGGGGATCCGGCCGCGGGAGACGGCCGCGATCACCGAGCACGCGGCGCGCACCAGCGGCCGGTCCGCGGCGGGGCTGCTGGTGCCCAGGAACTCGTCGGTGACCACCAGCCCCCGGGTCAGGCAGTAGGCGCGGATGCCCTCCCGTGAGATGGACGGGCCGTACACCTTGGGCAGCGGTCCCGGCGTGCCGTCCGGGACGAGCCTGTGCCACAGCAGCCGCCGCAGGGGGCGTGGGGTCAGCCGGGCGCACGTGCCGTAGGCCGACTCCCGGTCGCGCATCCGCAGCAGCAGCAGCCCGTTCGTGCGGAGCCCGGCGAGCAGCCGGTCCAGCACGAGCTCGGGGTGCTCCAGGCGCTCCAGCAGGAACGGGACGTAGACGACGTCGAAGGCGCGGGGCGGCACCGGCACCGCGCGCAGGTCGCCCAGCGCCCACGAGGTGAGGTCCCCCCGGGCCGAGGTGGTCGCGCGCACCGCCGGGTGGTCCTCGTCGATCCCGACGACCCTGCTCTCCATCTCCAGGTTCAGCGGGTCGGGCCAGCCGCACCCGGCGATCAGGACGTCGAGCCGGCGCCCGCGCCGCTCGGTCCACTGCTCCAGGATCCGGCGCTCGAAGAGGTCGCCTCGGGTGGCGACCGTTCGCATTCCTCTCATGTAACGCAGAGTAGTCGATTTGTTGCCATACGTCACGCACCTGTCATCCGTTCCCGCGCGCCGCTCCGGGCCAAGTAGGCTTGACGGGCAACCCCCGTGTCATCGCCGTCCGGGGGCCTTATCTGTTTGCCGTCGTGGGGCAGTGGGCGATTCTGTTGAGCCTTTCAGGACTTCTTGACCTTGTGATGGCCGAGCCTGCGCTGGCCTCCGCGCTGGAGGACGCGCGCCTGGGCGCCGCCTCCGACACCGCGCTCGTCGGGCCGCCCGCGCTGCGGCCCTTCGCGGTGGCCGCGCTGGCGCGCGCGGGCTCCGCAGGCGGCGCGCCCGCCGGAGACGCGACCGCGCCGCGGACCGTGCTCGCGGTCACCGCGACCGAGCGCGAGGCCGAGGACCTGGCCGCCGCCGTCTCCAGCCTCCTGGACGAGCACGCGGTCGCCGTCTTCCCCGCCTGGGAGACCCTCCCGCACGAGCGCCTGTCACCGCGCAGCGACACCGTCGGCAAGCGCCTGGCCGTGCTGCGCCGGCTGGCCCACCCCGTCGCGGGCGACCCCGCCGCCGGCCCGCTCCGCGTCGTCGTCGCCCCGGTCCGCGCGGTGCTCCAGCCGATCGTGCGCGGCCTCGGCGACCTGGAGCCGGTACGGCTGCGCGCCGGGGACGACGCCGACCTCGACGACGTCGTGCACGCGCTGGTGGCCGCCGGCTACCACCGGGTGGACATGGTGGAGAAACGCGGCGAGGTCGCGGTCCGGGGCGGTCTGCTGGACGTCTTCCCGCCCACCGAGGAGCACCCGCTCCGGCTGGAGTTCTGGGGCGACACGGTCGAGGAGGTCCGCTGGTTCAAGGTGGCCGACCAGCGCTCGCTGGAGGTCGCCGAGGGCGGATTGTTCGCCCCGCCCTGCCGGGAGCTGCTGCTGTCCGGCGAGGTCCGGGCCAGGGCCGCGGAGCTGGCCGCCGAGCACCCGGCGCTGGCCGAGGTCCTCCAGCAGCTGGCCGAGGGCGTCCCGGTCGAGGGCATGGAGGCGTTCGCGCCCGTGCTGGCCGGGGAGATGGACCTGCTCGTCGACCACCTGCCCGCGCGCGCGGCGGTCTTCGTCTGCGACCCCGAGCGCATCCGCAGCCGCGCCGACGAGCTGGTGCGGACCAGCCAGGAGTTCCTGGAGGCCTCCTGGATCACCGCCGCGGCCGGCGGGCAGGCCCCGATCGACCTGGGGGCGGCGGCCTTCCGCACGCTGGAGGAGGTCCGCGAGCACGCCGGCAAGCTCGGGCAGCCGTGGTGGTCGATCGCGCCGTTCGGCGGCGGCGACGACGGGCTCGGCGCCCGCGACGGCGCGCTGGTCCTGGACGCCCGCGAGGCGGAGGCCTACCGGGGCGACACCCAGCGGGCGCTGGCCGACATCAAGGGCTGGCTGGAGGGCGGCAGGGCCGTCGTGCTGGTCAGCGAGGGCCACGGCCCGGCCGAGCGCATGGTCGAGCTGCTCAAGGGCGTCGACCTGCCCGCCCGCCTGGTCCCCGGCGTCGACCGGGCGCCCGACCCGCACGTCGTGCACGTCACCACGGGCCTGGTCGAGCACGGCTTCGTCAGCCCGTCGCTGGCCGTGCTGACCCACCTCGACCTGGTCGGCCAGAAGGCCTCCACCAAGGACATGCGCCGGCTGCCCAGCCGCCGCCGCAACATGGTGGACCCGCTCCAGCTCAAGGTCGGCGACCACGTGGTGCACGAGCAGCACGGCGTGGGCCGCTACGTCGAGATGGTGCAGCGGACCGTGCAGGGCGCCACCCGCGAGTACCTCGTGATCGAGTACGCCAAGGGCGACCGCCTCTACGTGCCGACCGACCAGCTCGACGAGGTCACCCGCTACGTCGGCGGCGAGGCGCCCACGCTCAACCGGATGGGCGGCGCCGACTGGGCCAAGACCAAGACCCGGGCGAAGAAGGCGGTCAAGGAGATCGCCGGGGAGCTCATCCGACTCTACAGCGCGCGCATGGCCTCGCCGGGGCACGCCTTCGGCCCGGACACGCCGTGGCAGCGGGAGATGGAGGACGCCTTCCCGTACGCCGAGACCGGCGACCAGCTGGCGGCCATCGAGGAGGTCAAGCGCGACATGGAGCGCCCGATCCCGATGGACCGGCTGATCTGCGGCGACGTCGGCTACGGCAAGACCGAGATCGCGGTGCGGGCGGCGTTCAAGGCCGTGCAGGACGGCAAGCAGGTCGCGGTGCTGGTGCCCACCACGCTCCTGGTCCAGCAGCACCTGTCCACCTTCACCGAGCGCTTCTCCGGCTTCCCGCTGAACGTGCGGCCGATGTCGCGCTTCCAGAGCGACGCCGAGGTCGCCGAGACCCTGCGCGGCCTGGCCGACGGCTCGGTGGACGTGGTGATCGGCACCCACCGGCTGCTCTCCCCGGAGACCAGGTTCAAGAGCCTCGGGCTGATCATCATCGACGAGGAGCAGCGCTTCGGCGTCGAGCACAAGGAGGCCATGAAGCGCCTGCGCACGCAGGTCGACGTGCTGGCCATGTCCGCCACGCCGATCCCGCGCACGCTGGAGATGGGCCTGACCGGCATCCGCGAGATGTCGACGATCCTCACCCCGCCGGAGGAGCGCCACCCCATCCTCACCTTCGTCGGCCCCTACGACGAGAACCAGATCGCCGCCGCGATCCGCCGCGAGCTGATGCGCGACGGCCAGGTCTTCTTCGTCCACAACCGGGTCGCGAGCATCAACAAGGTGGCGGCCCGCCTGCACGAGCTGGTCCCCGAGGCGCGCATCGCCGTCGCGCACGGCCAGATGAACGAGCAGCAGCTCGAGAAGATCATGGTGGGCTTCTGGGAGCGGGAGTTCGACGTGCTCGTCTCCACCACGATCGTCGAGTCGGGCCTCGACGTGCCGAACGCCAACACGCTGATCGTGGACCGGGCCGACAACTACGGCCTGTCCCAGCTGCACCAGCTCCGCGGCCGGGTGGGCCGGGGCCGCGAGCGCGGCTACGCCTACTTCCTCTACCCGCCGGAGAAGCCGCTCACCGAGACCGCCCACGAGCGGCTGGCCACCATCGCCCAGCACACCGAGATGGGCGCCGGCATGTACGTCGCGATGAAGGACCTGGAGATCCGCGGCGCCGGCAACATCCTGGGCGCCGAGCAGTCGGGCTTCATCGCGGGCGTCGGCTTCGACCTGTACGTGCGGATGATGAGCGAGGCCGTGCAGGAGCAGAAGGCCAAGCTGGACGGGGGCGAGGTCGAGGAGCGGCCGGAGGTCAAGGTCGAGCTGCCCGTCAACGCGCACATCCCGCACGACTACGTCACCTCCGAGCGGCTCCGCCTGGAGGCCTACAAGCGCGTCGCGGCCGTCTGCACCGACGACGACATCGCGGCGGTCCGCGACGAGCTCACCGACCGGTACGGCAGGCCGCCGGTGGAGGTGGAGAACCTGCTGGCCGTGGCGCGCTTCCGGATCCGCGCGCGCAAGGCCGGCCTCACCGACGTCACCCTGCAGGGCCAGCACATCCGCTTCGCCCCGGTGCAGCTGCGCGACTCCCAGCAGGTCAGGCTCCAGCGGCTCTACCCGAAGGCGCTGCTGAAGCAGGCGACCGGTACGTTGCTGGTGCCCGTGCCCAAGACCAAGCCGCTCGGCGGCCAGCCGCTGCGCGACCTGGAGCTGCTCAGGTGGTGCGGCGACCTGGTCGAGGCGATGTTCCTCGAGAGCGTGCCGGTAAAGTGAATCGGCGTTTGTCGTGAAGGGATCGCAAGTGAAGTCGACTCGAGTGCGCGTCATCCTGGCGGCCGTGGCCGCGGGTGCCGCGCTGACCGCCTGCTCCCCGGCGCAGGCGGGAGCCGTCGCCATCGTGGGCGGCGAGAGGATCAGTGCCGGCGAGCTGGACGCCGGCGTCAAGGAGTTCGAGGCGGCGCGGGCCAGGACCGGCGGCGACACGAGCGGGCTGCGCGGCTCGGTCCCGCAGGCCGTGCTGTCGAACCTGATCTCCATCGAGCAGGTCGGCCAGCTCAGCGAGCGCAACGGCGTCACGGTCACCGAGTCGGAGATCGACGGCTTCCTCGCCCAGTACCGCTCCCAGGCCGGTCAGCAGGTCACGGACGAGCAGATCGCCGTCTCCGTGGGCGCGCCCCCGTCGAAGCTGCGCGACCTGGTCCGCATCACCCTCGCCGAGCAGAAGCTGCTGCAGCGCTTCGGCGCCGGGCAGGACGACGCGTCCCGGCAGGCCGCCTCCCAGAAGCTGGCCAAGGAGGCCGAGACCATCAAGATCGTGCGCAACCCCCGCTACGGCGTGGTCAACCCGCAGGCGCAGAGCGGGGCCGACTACTACGTCGACGCCGGCCGCTTCGGCAGGCTCCAGGCCGCCTCCTAGCACCCGCCCGGCATGGCGCTGATCGTCGTCACCACCTCGCCCCGGGTCGCCCCGGGCCTGCTCGGCCACCGCGCCTGGCAGGTCCTGGCGGCCGGCCCGGTGCGCACGGCCTCGCCGGACCACCCGCACCTGCCGTTCCTGGCCGAGGCCGGGATCGGGGTCGAGGTCGCCGAGCCGGACCCGGCCGCCCTGGTCCGCGAGGCCCGGGAGCGGGACGTGGTCTGGCTGGAGGCCGACGAGGCGCTGATGCGCGCGATCGGCCACGCGGCGCTGGCCCTCGAGGACCCGCCGGTGATCGAGGTCGTGCCCGGCTCGTACGACCTGCCCGGCGCGCGCCTGCTCGACCTGGTGGCGGTGATGGACCGGCTCCGCACCCGCTGCCCGTGGGACGCGGAGCAGACCCACGAGTCGCTGGCGCCGTACCTCATCGAGGAGGCCTACGAGGTGCTGGAGACGATCGAGGAGGGCGACCGGGGCGCGCTCCGCGAGGAGCTCGGCGACCTGCTGCTGCAGGTGGCGTTCCACGCGCGCGTCGCGGCCGAGCGCCCCGCCGAGGAGGGCGGGTTCGACGTCGACGACGTGGCGGCGGGCATCGTGGACAAGCTGGTCCGCCGCCACCCGCACGTGTTCGCCTCCGTCGAGGTGGACGGCGCCGAGCAGGTCAGCGACAACTGGGAGGCCATCAAGGCGGCCGAGCGGGCGGCCAAGAGCGGCGGCGACGCCGGGTCCGCCGTGGACGGCGTGCCGATGGGCCAGCCCGCGCTCTCCCTCACCGCGCAGCTGCTGCGCCGCGCCGCCCGGGTGGGCGCCCCCACCGGCCTGCCGGAGGACGTGCCCGCCGACGGCATCGGCGCGCGGCTGTTCGAGCTGGTACGGCAGGCGCAGGCCGAGGGGCTCGACCCGGAGGCCGAACTGCGGGCGGTGGCGCGCGCCTACCGCGACCGGGTCCGCCGGCACGCCTGATCCGGGAGACCGGACACGCCGGAGCGATCACCCGGTGGGGCGGTAGCCGTACTGAGAAGTAAGGGTCGATAGGCTTTTTCAGCAAACTGTCCTGCGACCTTAGGAGCGCTTCGTGGCTTCCATCGAGGGTGTGCACGCCCGCGAGATCCTTGACTCCCGGGGTAACCCGACGGTCGAGGTCGACATCCTGCTGGACGACGGCAGCGAGGGCCGCGCCGCGGTGCCGAGCGGGGCCTCCACCGGCCAGTTCGAGGCCGTCGAGCTGCGCGACGGGGAGGGCCGCTACGGCGGCAAGGGCGTGGAGAAGGCCGTCCTCGGGGTGACCGACGAGATCGCCGACGAGATCCTCGGCTTCGACGCCGCCGAGCAGCGCAGCATCGACCAGGTCATGATCGACCTCGACGGCACGCCGAACAAGGGTCGGCTGGGCGCCAACGCGATCCTGGGCGTCTCGCTGGCCGTCGCCAAGGCCGCCGCCGAGAGCGCCGAGCTGCCGCTCTTCCGCTACCTCGGCGGGCCGAACGCGCACGTGCTCCCGGTCCCGATGATGAACATCCTGAACGGCGGCGCGCACGCCGACACCAACGTCGACATCCAGGAGTTCATGATCGCACCCGTAGGCGCGGAGACGTTCCGCGAGGCGGTGCGGATGGGCACCGAGGTCTACCACGCCCTCAAGTCCGTGCTCAAGGAGAAGGGCTACGCCACCGGCCTGGGCGACGAGGGCGGCTTCGCGCCGAACCTGCCGTCCAACCGCGACGCCCTCGACCTGATCCTGGTCGCGATCGAGAAGGCCGGCTACACGCCGGGCCAGGACGTGGCGCTCGCCCTCGACGTGGCCGCCTCCGAGTTCCACGGCGACGGCGTCTACACCATCGACGGCAAGGGCCTGTCCTCCACCGAGCTGATCTCCTTCTACGAGGACCTGGTCGCGAACTACCCGCTGGTCTCCATCGAGGACCCGCTGGACGAGAGCGACTGGGAGGGCTGGAACGCCATCACCCGCGCCCTCGGCGACAAGGTCCAGCTCGTCGGCGACGACCTGTTCGTGACCAACCCCGAGCGGCTGGCCCGCGGCATCGCCGAGGGCACCGCCAACGCGCTGCTGGTCAAGGTCAACCAGATCGGCACCCTGACCGAGACCCTCGACGCGGTGGACCTGGCCCACCGCAACGGCTACCGCTGCATGATGAGCCACCGCTCCGGCGAGACCGAGGACACCACCATCGCCGACCTCGCCGTGGCCACCAACTGCGGCCAGATCAAGACCGGCGCCCCGGCCCGCTCCGACCGCGTGGCCAAGTACAACCAGCTGCTGCGCATCGAGGAGCTCCTCGACGACGCCGCCCGTTACGCGGGCCGCGCCGCGTTCCCCCGCTTCACGCGGTAGCTTCGCACCTACGGCCCGCGCCCCCGCCGGGCGCGGGCCGTACGGCGGAGCCGCGACGCGCGGCGCCGCCGTCGACCCGAAGGACCCGCGAGGCGGAGCGTCGTCATGAACAGAGTGAAGCGGCCGCAGCTGACGGGCCGGGCCGCGGTGCTCGCGGTCGTGGTGTGCGCGATCGCGATGAGTCTCGCCTACCCGATCAGGGAGTACATCACGCAGCGCCGCAACATCGCCCAGCTGGAGCAGGAGAAGGCCCGGGAGCTGGCGGCGATCAAGGAGCTGGAGGACCGGCGCAGGCAGCTGCAGGACCCCGGTTACATCAAGCGGCAGGCCCGGGAGCGGCTGTTCTACTGCGACCCCGGTCAGAAGTGCTACGTCGTCATGGACGACGAGCCCGCCGGCGGGACGGGCACGGCCGCGCCGAAGAGGACCGCCACGCCGCCGTGGTACCAGACGCTGTGGGAGTCGGTCGAGGCGGCCGACACCGGAACGGGGCGCAGGGCCCGGACCGGCGACGCCGCCGGGAGGGCCGGTGCGCCGCGGCCCGCGGGCTGAGACCGGCGCGGCTCCCGCGCCGCGCGTGGCGGGGCGGGCGGCCGATAGCCTGGTAGCCGTTCTTCCGTGGGGGTGGTGTGATGGTTGACGACCGCGACGTGGCGGCGGTGGCACAGCAGCTCGGCCGGACGCCGAGAGGGCTGCGGGCGGTGGCGCACCGCTGCCCGTGCGGGCTGCCCGACGTGGTGGAGACCGCGCCGCGCCTGCCGGACGGCTCGCCCTTCCCGACGCTGTTCTACCTGACCTGCCCCCGGGCCAACTCCGCCATCGGCACCCTGGAGAGCACGGGGATGATGCGGGAGATGCGCGCCCGCCTCGCCGAGGATCCGGAGCTGGCCGCGGCCTACCGGGCCGCCCACGAGGACTACGTGGCGCGCCGGGACAAGGCGGCCGCCGAGGAAGGACTGGAGCCGCTGCCCCGGGGCATGCAGAGCAGCGGTGGGATGCCGGACCGGGTCAAGTGCCTGCACGCGCTGGTCGCCCACGAGCTGGCGGCGCCGGGGACCAACCCCTTCGGGCGCGAGGCGCTCGACGCGCTCGGCGCGTGGTGGGCCGACGGGCCGTGCTGCCGCGTGGACGGGCCCGGCACGACCGCCACGACCGACACGACCGTTTCCGAGGAGGGCTCCCGGTGACCCGCGTCGCCGCGATCGACTGTGGCACCAACTCCGTCCGCCTGCTGGTCGCGGACGTCCACTCCGACTCGCTGCACGAGGTGGAGCGGCGGATGGAGATCGTCCGGCTCGGGCAGGGCGTGGACGAGACGGGCAGGCTCGCGCCGGAGGCGCTGGAGCGCACCTTCGCCGCGATGCGGGGCTACGCCGCCCTGATCGAGGGCCACGGGGCCACCGCGGTCCGGGTGGTGGCCACCAGCGCGACCCGGGACGCCGCCAACCGGCAGGACTTCGCCGACGGGGTGCGGGAGATCTTCGGGGTCGAGCCGGAGGTGGTGACCGGCGCGGAGGAGGCGGAGCTGTCGTTCACCGGGGCCACCGGAGACCTGGTGAGCCTGTCTCCCGAGACCGGCCTGCCCACTCCCGTCGGCACCCGCCCGCCGTACCTCGTGGTCGACATCGGCGGGGGCTCCACCGAGTTCGTGATCGGCTCGACGCACGCGGAGGCGGCGCTCTCGGTCGACATCGGCTGCGTCCGGCTGACCGAGCGGCATCTGCGCGGAGCGGGCGACCCGCCCGCGGCCGCGGCCGTCGAGGCGATGGCCGCCGACATCGACGACGCGCTCGACCGGGTCGCGGAGGAGGTGCCGGTGGAGCGGGCGCTGACCATGGTCGGCCTCGCGGGCTCGGTGACCACGGTCGCCGGAATCGTTCTTGAACTGGACGAATACGACCCTGAGCAAATCCATCACGCGCGGATTCCGGCGAATCGGGTGCATGAAATATCGCACCGTTTGCTAGAAATGTCCCATTCTGAGCGGGCGGCCATCCCGGTCATGCATCCCGGCCGCGTCGACGTCATCGGGGCCGGTGCGCTCATTCTCGACCGGATTCTGCAGCGGTACGGCTTCGCCGAGGTCGTCGTCAGCGAGTGCGACATCCTCGACGGGATCGCGTGGTCGCTCGGCAAATCATGACAACATCTGGACAAAAGCACCTCTGTTGTCGTATTGAATGATCCATCCGTTTTATGGTTAGGTAAAGAAGCTTTAGCGAGGCTTTGCCGTGGGGCCCGGCACAGCTGGTGTCGGGGCGGCAACCGTCTCCGGAGCGCAACCGCTTCCTAACGAAACGGAGCATCCCCTCATGAAGTCCGGTCTAGCGAGCAAGCTGGCCGCCGTCGGAGCCGGTGCGGCCATGCTGGCGACGATGACGGCGGGTCTGCTGGCCACGCCCGCAGCGGCGGCCAGCGGTCCGAAGACCCACAAGGCGAAGGCCGCCGTATCGGTGGGCACGCCCAAGGTCTCCCTCTCGAACTACCGCGGCGACTGCCCGGTGAAGGTCACGTTCACCACCAAGATCAAGGTGAAGGTCGCCGACGGCAAGACCAAGGTCGCCTACCGGTGGCTGCGTGGCAACGGTTCCGCGAGCTCGGTCAAGAGCTTCACCGTGGGCAAGGGCGTCAAGTACGTCACGGTGAAGGAGACCCACAAGATCGGCAGCGACACCAAGGGCTGGGAGGCGCTGCAGGTCCTGGCCCCGTACAAGAAGACCTCGCAGAAGTCCTACTTCAAGGTCTCCTGTGACGACGGCTACAAGCACGAGATCGAGGACCCGCGCGTCTACACCAAGGCGTGGGTGGACGAGGGCAACTGCAAGGCCCGCCTCGTGGGCCGCATCAGCACCTCCGGCCACCGCTGGGTGCACTACCGCTGGCTCGTCAACGGCCACGTCGTCGACCGCGGCACGGTGAAGGTGCACGGCTCCACCACGGTCAGCCACCTGATCCGCACCCGCGACAGCCTGCGCGGCTGGGCGGTCCTGCAGGTCGTGGACCCGTACCACACCTCCTCCAACAAGGTCGGCTTCAAGATCTGGTGCAAGGACTGGCACAAGCCGGGCAGGGACTGGCACAAGCCGGGCAAGGACTGGCACAGGCCGGGCAAGCCCCACGCGCCGAAGCCTGACGCCCTGGTCAAGGTCGGCCACGTGTCCGTGAACCACACTGCGGCCGAGTGCCCGCAGGCGAACGTGACCGCCGCCGGCAGCATCTACTCCAGCGGCCCGGCCAAGGTCCGCTACGAGTGGGTCGTCAACGGCAAGGCCGTCGGTGGCGGCCACCTGACCTTCGACGGCTCCGGCACCAAGACCGTCTCGTACAGCGGGGCGTCGGACGGCCTGAAGGGTGGCGTCGTCGAGCTGCGGGTCGACGGCGACTCCAAGTCGGGCAGCTACGGCGCGGCCTGCGCCGCGCCCGAGAAGCCCGCGGACAAGACCGAGGACAAGCCGGCTCCGGCCCCGGAGGCCTCCGAGACCAAGGCGCCCGGCGCCTGAGTCCCGCGGGGACGCCTCGGCTGAGGGAGACCTGAGCCGGGGGAGAACGTGAAGGAGGCGGCGCCCGCTCCGTGCGGGCGCCGCCTTCTGCCGTTCCCGGGGCCCTGCGTGCCGTCCTCCGGGGACCCGTCGCCCCGGTCCGCCCGGATCCGCGGCTCCGGCGGTGCGGCGGCGGTGGGGAGCGGCGGCCGGCCGGGACGCGGCCACGCCTGGGAAGCGGGACGGGTCCCGGCCGGGCGGTGGCACGATCGGAGGCATGACCTTCGTTCCTCCGGGGTCCGGCTGGCCGGACGATCCCGCACGGCCCGACACCCCCGTCGCGCACGATCCCGCGCAGGTGCGGGAGCTCGCCGCCGCGAGCCGCACACTCGCCGACCTCACCGCCCGGCAGTCGGTCTGCCGGGCCTGTCCGCGCCTGGTGGAGTGGCGCGAGGAGGTCGCCACGGTCAGGCGGCGGGCGTTCGCCGAGGAGACCTACTGGGGCAGGCCCATCGCCGGCTGGGGGGAGGAGAGGCCGGAGGTGCTGATCGTGGGGCTGGCCCCGGCCGCGCACGGCGGCAACCGCACCGGCCGGATCTTCACCGGCGACCGGAGCGGGGACTGGCTGTTCGCCTCGCTGTACCGGACCGGCCTCGCCGCGCAGGAGACCAGCGTGCGGGCGGGGGACGGGCAGCGGCTGGTCGGCGCGCGGATGGCCGCGGCGGTGCGGTGCGCACCGCCCGCCAACAAGCCGACGCCGCAGGAGCGGGCCGCCTGCTTCCCCTGGCTGGCCCGGGAGATCCGGCTCGTCGCGGAGAGCCTGCGGGTGGTGGTGGCCCTGGGCGGATTCGCCTGGCAGGCCGTCTGGCCCGCGCTGGGGGAGGCGGGGTACGTCCTGCCGCGGCCCCGGCCCGCCTTCGGGCACGGCGCCGAGGTCGAGCTCTCCCGCGACGGAAGTTCGGCGCATCTTCTGGGGTGTTACCACCCCAGCCAGCAGAACACCTTCACCGGCCGGGTGACCGCCGCGATGCTCGACGAGGTCTTCACCAGGGCCAATACGCTGCGTGGCCTGTGAGGTCTATCACAAAAGGGAACAAATCTCGAATTTTCCTCTGTAATGACGATCAAATAGTGCTCTTTACGTAAATTTGGGCGAAGTTGCCAGGGAGGCTCCTGGCGTCCTCGCGACGGCGGACGTATGCTTGTGAAAGCTTTCACAAACCCCCCGACCTAAGGATGGCGCCGAAGTGAATCCCGACTCCAAGCACATCGTGGTCGTCGGTGGGGGCTACGTCGGCCTCTACACCGTGCTGCGGCTGCAGCGCACGCTCCGCCGGGAGCTGCGCGAGGGCCGTGTGCGCATCACCGTCCTGACCCCCGAGTCGCACATGACCTACCAGCCGTTCCTCCCGGAGGCCGCGGCCGGCAACCTCTCGCCCCGCCACGTGGTGGTCCCGCTCCGGCGGGTCCTGCGCAAGGCGACGATCCTCAACGGCAAGGTCGCCAAGGTCGACCACGCCTCCCGCAAGGTGCTCTTCGAGCCGAACGTCGGCACTCCTTACGAGATCGGCTACGACATCGTGGTGATGGCGGCGGGCTCGGTCTCCCGCACGCTGCCCGTCCCGGGGCTGGCGGACTCCGCGATCGGCTTCAAGACGGTGGGGGAGGCGATCGCCCTGCGCAACCGGGTGCTCGGCCTGCTCGACCGGGCGGAGACCAACGAGGACGAGGCCCTGCGCCGCCGGGCGCTGACGTTCGTCGTGGTCGGGGGCGGCTTCGCGGGCATCGAGGCGCTGGCCGAGCTGGAGGACATGGCGCTCGACGCGGTCCGCTACTACCACAACGTCAAGCGTGAGGACCTGCGCTGGGTCCTGGTCGAGGCCACCGACCGGATCCTGCCCGAGGTCGGGCCGGAGATGGGCCGGTGGACCGCCGAGCAGCTCCGGGAGCGTGGCATCGAGGTCAAGATGAACACCCGCCTGGAGTCCTGCGTGGGCGGCCACGTCAAGCTCTCCGACGGCGACGAGTTCGAGGCGGCCACCATCGTGTGGACCGCCGGCGTCAAGCCCAGCCCGGTGGTGAACGCGGGCGACCTGCCGCTCGACGAGCGCGGCCGGATCAAGACGACCACGCGGCTGACCGTGGCAGGGACCACCGGCGCGTTCGCCGCGGGCGACGTGGCCGGGGTGCCCGACGTGACCAACCCGGGCCAGTACTGCGCGCCCAACGCCCAGCACGCGGTCCGCCAGGCCAAGGTGCTGGCCGACAACATCACCCGCCACCTGCGCGGTGAGGAGCTGGCCGACTACCGGCACAAGTACGTCGGATCGGTCGCCGGCCTGGGCCTGCACAAGGGCGTCGCCAACGTCTACGGCGTCAAGCTGCGCGGCCTGCCCGCGTGGTTCATGCACCGCACCTACCACCTGTCGCGGGTGCCGACCCTCAACCGGAAGGTCCGTGTGATGGCGGACTGGACGCTGGCGCTGTTCTTCAAGCGCGAGACGGTCTCGCTCGGGGAGCTGGAGGAGCCGCGCGCCGAGTTCAAGGCCGCCGCGGCGGCCTGAGCCTCCCGCGCCGGGGCCCGCGGCCCGGCCCGGACCTTCCGGGCCGGGCCGCGGGCCCGGCCGGCGGTGAGAGGTGCGACGGATGGGAAGAACGGTTACGCCCGGGTGGTCCGTTACGTATGATTGCGGCGCCCCCGTAGCCCAATGGCAGAGGCACACCCCTTAAAAGGGTCGAGGTGCGGGTTCGAGTCCCGCCGGGGGCACTCGTGCCGGCCGTCCTCCGAGCGCGCGCGGCGCCGCCCTCCCCGGCGGGCCGCAGGCTCCTGTGAGATCGCCGGCGAGGCGGGAACTCGGGAGGGGCACCGGTCGTTGAGAGTGACGGCGGTAGCCGTACGGCCACTCGCGCATGATGATATAAGCACGATACGGCTGTGTGACGACCGATCTAATACGCTGATCGCGTAGGTCGCAGCGTGGAGGCAGCGATGGAGAGCAAGAACCCCGTATTCAAGCGGCAGCCCCAGGGCCACCAGGCCTGGGGCGCGCCGACCCCGACCCCCGAGCAGCTGCAGGGCATGTACGACGCCCCGGCGTACGCGCAGCACGCTCCGCCCGCCTACCGGGCGATGACGATCGACGACGTGGTCGTGCGGGGCTTCATGACCCTCGGCACGCTGGTCGTCGCGGCCGCCGCGGCCTGGGTGCTCAACCTCGGCTGGGGCGCGGCGATCGCCGGTGTGATCGTCGGCCTGATCCTGGCGCTGGTCATCTCGTTCAAGCAGAGCACCAACCCGGCGCTGATCCTCGGCTACTCGGTCGCCTACGGCGTCGCCGTCGGCGTGGTCAGCCACCTGATGGAGAACTTCTTCCCGGGCATCGTCATCCAGGCGGTCCTCGGCACGGCCCTGGCCTTCGGCGCCATGCTGACGGTCTACGCGCTGCGCATCGTCCGGGTGACGCCGAAGTTCACCAAGTTCGTCGTGGCGGCCTCCCTCGGCCTCCTCGGCGCGCTGCTGGTCAACTGGGTCGCGAGCTTCTTCGTCGAGGGCGGCCTCGGCCTCCGCGAGGCCGGCCCGATCGGTTACGCGGTCAGCGCCGCGGCGATCCTGCTGGGCTGCTTCTTCCTGCTCCTCGACTTCAACCAGGTCGAGGAGGGCGTCCGGGCGGGCGTCCCGGCGAAGTACTCCTGGCTGATGGCCTTCGGCCTGACGGTGACCCTGGTCTGGATCTACATGGAGGTCCTGCGCCTGCTGAGCTACTTCAGCAGCAGCGACTGACCGCCGCTCCGTAATAAACGGATAAACCCCGCCGGACAACCTCCGGCGGGGTTTTTTCATGACAAAACGGGCATAACCTGCGTAAAACGCAGTCGGAGGTCGACGGCGTGCAACAGGAGACCCTCCCCAGGTCTTGTAATCCCGGGTGTCGTGAGGCACTGTCAAGCAAAGGAGGCCTTACCCGTGGAGGAATCCATGCCGCTGAACCACTCGATGGAGACGCACCACAAGCTGATCGCCAGGGTCCCGGACATCACGGGGCGTGCGCTCCCCGAGTGGTTCCAAGCTCTCGACAACGGCCCGTCGTTCCTCCGCTGTGAGGAGCGCGCCAACTGGCTCGCCGCCGAGCACGGGCTGACCCACGGCTACGCCGCCGCCATCGTGCACGAGCACGAGCGGCACCGCCGCCAGCACCTGTAAACCATCGGTCCCCGCCCCAGGACTCCGCCGCCACCGGTGGCGGAGTCCTCCCACGCGCGGCGATGATGGGCCCATGGATCTCGACAGGGCACGTGAGTTCATCCGGAGCAACCACCGGGCGGTGATGCTGACCCGGCACGCCGACGGCCGGCCCCAGCTGTCCCCCGTCACGGTGGGGCTGGACGCCCAGGGGCGCCCCGTGATCAGCACGAGGGAGACGGCGGCGAAGGTCCGCAACCTCCGCAGGGACCCGCGGGTGGCGCTCTGCGTGATGACGGACGCCTTCTTCGGCGAGTGGATCCAGATCGAGGGCACGGCCGAGATCGTCTCGCTGCCGGAGGCGATGGACCTCCTGGTCTCCTACTACCGCGACATCTCCGGCGAGCACCCCGACTGGGACGACTACCGGGCGGCGATGGAGCGGGACCGGCGGGTGATCGTGAGGATCGACCTCACCCGCGCCGGTCCCGACGCCCACGGCTGACCGCCTCGGCGGGGGAGGCGGCCGGCGGCGCTTAGGAGAGGCGCTCCAGGACCATGGCCATGCCCTGGCCGCCGCCGACGCACATGGTCTCCAGGCCGATGGTCTTGTCGTGGAAGCGGAGGCTGTTGATCAGCGTGGAGGTGATCCGGGCGCCGGTCATGCCGAACGGGTGGCCCACCGCGATCGCGCCGCCGTTGACGTTGAGCCGGTCGATGTCGACGCCCAGTTCGCGGTAGGACGGGATGACCTGGGCGGCGAAGGCCTCGTTGATCTCCACGAGGTCCACGTCGTCGATGGACATGCCCGCCCGGGCCAGGGCCTGCCTGCTGGCCTCGATCGGGCCCAGGCCCATGATCTCGGGGGACAGGCCGCTCACGCCGGTGGACACGACCCGGGCGAGCGGGGTGATGCCCAGCTCGGCCGCCTTGGTGTCGCTCATCACGATCACGGCGGCGGCGCCGTCGTTCAGCGGGCAGCAGTTGCCCGCGGTGACCGTGCCGTCGGGGCGGAAGACCGGCTTGAGCTGGGAGACCGCCTCGTAGGTGGTGCCGGGGCGGGGGCCGTCGTCCTTGCTGACCACGGTGCCGTCGGGCAGGGTCACCGGCGTGATGTCCTTCTCCCAGAAGCCGTTGGCGAGGGCCTTCTCGGCGAGGTTCTGGGAGCGGACGCCGAACTCGTCCTGCTCGGCGCGGGAGACGCCCTTGAGCGCGGCCACGTTCTCCGCGGTCTGCCCCATCGCGATGTAGATGTCGGGCACCCGCCCGTCCTCGCGGGGGTCGCGCCAGACCGGGGCGCCGCCCTCGGCGGCCTTGGCCGTACGGGCCGTCGCCTCGTCGAACACCGGGTTCTGCGTGCCGGACACCCCGTCGGCGCTGCCCTTGGCGAGGCGGGAGACGCACTCCACGCCCGCCGAGATGAACACGTCGCCCTCGCCCGCCTTGATCGCGTGCAGGGCCATCCGGGTGGTCTGCAGCGAGGACGAGCAGTAGCGGTTGACGGTGGTGCCGGGCACGCCGTCCAGGCCGAGCAGGGTGGAGACGACCTTGGCGATGTTGTAGCCCTGCTCGCCGGCGGGCTGGCCGCAGCCCAGCATCAGGTCGTCGATGGTGGTGGGGTCGAGCTGGGGGACCTTGTCCAGCGCGGCCCTGATGATCTGCGCGGTCAGGTCGTCGGGGCGGATGTCCTTGAGCGACCCCTTGAACGCGCGTCCGATGGGCGAGCGCGCGGTTGCGACGATGACTGCCTCGGGCATGTGGGCTCCCTGTGTCCATGGCGACGCGGCGCGTCGCGGCGAGACGGCCGCCACCGCCCTCCCCCGGCGCGCTCCGTCGCGCTCCGCGGTCCGGCGGCGGACCCTCTCGCGGGTTCTGCAAATCGCTCCTTGAGCGGAGGTTACCCTGCGGTACGCCGGGGGCCACGACCCGGGGTGGCAAGAAACAGAACTTTGTTACGGAATGCCAAACGGGTCCGTTGTTCGAGGGATCCGGGCACAGTCGGCCCGGCCGCCCGCTAGCCGTACATGCCGGGAGCGGTGGCGGTGGCGTCCTGTACGGCGTGCAGGCCGCCCTTCTCGTCCCGCCAGATCCGCCAGCCGTTCTGGCTGCCGGTGAACCATCCGGGAGGGGCTCCGGCGCCGGACGTCCGCTTCCCGGTGGCCAGGTCGAACTGGCACAGCGAGGCCACCGAGTAGAACCCCGGGCTCTGGCCCTTGAGCGCCAGCGGCTTGGGGTCGGTGACGCAGAAGGACCAGCCGCGCTCCTCCTCGACCTCGGCCGGCCGACCGGTGGCCAGGTCGAAGGCGGTGCCGCGCTTGTCGTGCCGGAGGAAGCCGATCCGGTCCATCCGGGCGGGGAAGGCCAGCCACCAGCCCGCGCCGGGCACGTCGGTCGCGGGGATCTGGCCGAGGACCCGGCCGCTCTCGGGGTCCAGCCGGGCGAAGCCGCCGTACTGGCCCTGCTGGTCGACCGGGCGGACCACCGGGGCGACCCCGGGGTTGCCGCTGGGGTAGACGCGCACGACCGAGGGGCGGATCCAGTTGACGGAGCCGTCGGAGAGCTTCACGGAGAAGAGCCCGAAGGAGGAGACCTTCTTGGTCCGGGGGTCGGTGTAGGGGGCGACGTAGCCGACGAGGTTCTCGGCCGTCGCCCCGAACGACCAGCCGCCCGACATGGTGACGCCGGGGCCGAGCGCCTGCTCGATGGGCTGCTGCCAGACGACCTTCCCGGTCCGCAGGTCGTAGGCCTCCAGCAGGGGGTTGCGGGCCAGGCGCAGGAAGACCACGCGGGAGGCGTTCGACCACTCGACCTCGGCGATGCCGGGCAGGCGCCACAGCACCTTCCCGGTGGCCGGGTCGAGCACGACGACCCGGGCGCTGGAGAGCGCGGTGTTCTCCGCCACGCACACGAGGGTCCCGCACTTCTGCGGGCCGAAGGTCGAGTGGACCGGACGGGTCCACCGCGCGGCCCCGGTCCGCGCGTCCCGGCCGACGAGGGCGGCGTTCCACCGCCGCCGCGTGGGCGGGTCGACGGTCACGGCGACGGTCCGGTCCTTGCCGGTCTCGACGACCGCCGGCGCCGGGACGCCCATCCCCGGCAGGCGGCCCGCCATGGTCGCGGGGGCGGCCCACAGCCTCTTGCCCGACTCCAGGTCGAGGGCCACCGTCTCCAGCGTCCCGTCGGGCTTCAGCGACGTCGTCGCGGCCACGCCGCCGGCGATGGTGGTGCGGCTGACCGCGTTCACCTGGGCGTTGTGCCAGGTGGGGTAGCTGGGGGTGGCCGCCTGGCTGCCGGCGCAGCCGGCGGCCAGGGTCAGGGCTCCGGCGAGCACCACGGCTGGTTTCGCGTGAGGCCGGGTCACGGGCATCCACTCCAAAAGGGGGCGAGGCGTGACGACATCGCCGCGGAGGGTGATCGCGCTCAGGCGTCGTGGGGCAGCGCCCCGGGGCGTCGGCGGAGCAGTGTCACCCACCGCCCGTGGGGACCCGTGGCTCGGCCGGCGACCCGGGTCGCGGACACCTCGGCGCCGGGCTCCTCCGCGGCCTTAGCCGCCGCAAGGTAAACCGACTGACCGCGCACGGGCTGCGGCTCGGGCCACAGCTCCAACGCAGTGCAAACAGACGGTAGCACCGCGTAAGCGACTTGGGCGTAGCCTCGGCGAGATGGATGGTAACGGTCGGGTCCGAACATTTCGTGGGGGTTTTTGGCGAACTCCTCCCCCAGGAGGTCGGCGAAGGCCACCGTCCGCCCCCCCGCCTCGATGACCGCGACGGTCTGCGCCGCGGCGAGCTGGCGGCTCCAGCGCCGCGTCACCCACCGCAGCGGCTGGGGGAGCGGCCGGACCGTGCCGAGGTCCGGGCAGGTGCCCACGACCACCTCGGCCCCCGCCTCGCGCAACCGCCGCACGGCCTTCTGCAGATGCCGTACGGCCTGCGCCGGGAACGTCTGGGTGGTGATGTCGTTGGCGCCGATGAAGACGACCGCGATCTCCGGCCGCGCCTCCAGGGCCCGGTCCACCTGCTCGGCGAGGTCGGCGGAGGCCGCACCCGACACGCCCGCCACCGTGAGCCGCACCGGGCGCTCGGCGACGGCGGCCAGGCCGCACGCGATCAGCACGCCGGGGGTGTCGGCGGGGTCGGTCATGCCCAGGCCGACGGAGGTGGAGTCGCCGAGCATCACCATCCGGATCGGCTCGCCGGAGAACGCGCCGTAGACCCCGTCCGAGGGCGGCCCCTCCATGCCGTGCGGGCGGCCGACGATCTTCCGGGCCAGCACGGCCTCGGCGAAGAGGATCCCGTAGGTCGCCGCGCCGAGCAGCGTCAGCCCGCCTCCTCCCACGGCCGCGGCGGCCGCGATGCGCCGTGCGGCCCGCGCCGCTCCGGGTGTCCAGTTCACACGTCCGGGTGTCCAGCTCACGCGCCCTCCGTCCTCCCTGCGCCCGCCGGAGCGCGGGACCGCGGCCGGTGCGCCCCCGCCCGCCCGGGTACGGCGTGCCCGGACCGGAGGAGGGCACCGGCGGCGTCCGCGCGGCCGGTGGTGACCGGTGACCCCGTCGTACCCGCCACGACACGGCGCGTCGCCGCGCGACGGTAGCGTTTGAGGTGAGACACCGGGTCCCGGTCACCCTCTGGGATCTCGGTACCCGACAGAGCAAGCTGACAAAGCTTCGGTATTTCGAGGTGATCATCGCGATGCGCGTACATGACTCGCTTGTGGAGCTGATGGGCGACACCCCGCTCGTCAGGCTGCACAAGGTGACGGCGGGCCTGCCGGCCCAGGTGCTCGCCAAGGTCGAGTACTTCAACCCCGGCGGCTCGGTGAAGGACCGCATCGCGGTGCGCATGGTCGAGGCCGCCGAGAGGTCGGGCGAGCTGCGGCCCGGCGGCACGATCGTGGAACCCACCTCGGGCAACACCGGCGTCGGCCTGGCGATCGTGGCCCAGCAGCGCGGCTACAAGTGCCTGTTCGTGGTGCCGGACAAGGTCGCCCAGGACAAGATCTCGGTGCTGCGGGCCTACGGCGCGGAGGTCGTCGTCTGCCCGACCGCCGTCGCGCCGGACCACCCCGACTCCTACTACTCGGTCTCCGACCGGCTGGCCCGGGAGATCCCGGGCGCCTGGAAGCCCGACCAGTACTCCAACCCCAACAACCCGGACAGCCACTACCACTCCACCGGTCCGGAGATCTGGGAGCAGACCGAGGGCCGGATCACCCACTTCGTCGCGGGCGTCGGCACGGGCGGCACGATCAGCGGCACCGGCCGCTACCTCAAGGAGGTCTCCGGCGGCCGGGTGAAGGTCATCGGAGCCGACCCCGAGGGCTCGGTCTACTCCGGCGGCACCGGCCGGCCGTACCTGGTGGAGGGCGTCGGCGAGGACATCTGGCCGGCGACCTACGACACCACGATCTGCGACGAGATCATCGCGGTCTCCGACAAGGACTCCTTCGGCATGACCCGCCGCCTGGCCCGGGAGGAGGCCCTGCTGGTGGGCGGCTCCTGCGGCATGGCCACGGTCGCGGCGCTGCGCGTGGCCGCCACGGCCGGGCCGGACGACGTGGTCGTCGTGCTGCTGCCCGACGGCGGCCGCGGCTACCTGTCGAAGATCTTCAACGACGAGTGGATGGCCGACTACGGCTTCCTGACCACCTCCTCGGAGGAGGGCCTGGTCAAGGACGTGCTGAACCGCAAGGGCACCAGCCTGCCGGAGTTCGTGCACACGCACCCGCACGAGTCGGTGGACACCGCCATCTCCATCATGCGGGAGTACGGCGTCTCGCAGCTGCCGGTGATGAAGGAGGAGCCGCCGGTCATGGCCGCCGAGGTGGTCGGCTCGATCGTGGAGCGCGACCTGCTGGACGCCCTCTACCGGGGGCGGGTGCGCCCGCAGGACCCGCTGGCCGCCCACATGTCCCCGCCGCTGCCCATGATCGGCGCCGGTGAGCCCGTCTCGCACGCGGTTGACGCCCTGGAGAAGGCCGACGCCGCCGTGGTCCTCGACGACGGCAAGCCCGTCGGCCTGCTCACCCGCCAGGACCTGCTGGCCTTCCTGGTCAACTGACCGCGAACTCCACGAACACCTCCCAGGCCCCCTCGGGGGTGGGGCCGGCGTACATGCGGCCGCCGAGCGCCTCGACGCGCTCGGCCATGCCGACCAGGCCGAAGCCGCCGCCGAGGCGGGAGATCTTGGAGTCGGAGGCCGAGCCGTAGTTCCGCACGCGGAGCCGTACGGCCCCGTCCGCGAGCCGCAGGTCGGCCTCCACCCAGCCGGTGCCGGGCGCGTGGCGGCGGACGTTCGTGAGGGACTCCTGCAGCACGCGGTGGAGGGTGGTCATCACCTCCGGCGGCAGCGTCTCGTCGGTGATGTCCTTGCCGATCTCGAACGCCACCTGGGGGCCGTGGGCCGAGAACCGCTCCACCAGCAGGCGCATGTCGGCCAGGCGGGTGCCGGGGGAGCGGGCGGCCTCGTCCGCCCGCAGGACGCCGACCAGGCGGCGCATCGAGGTCAGCGCGTCGGCGCCGGCGCCCGCGATCGCGTCGAGCGCGGGGGCCACCGCCTCCGGCTTGGCCTCGGCGACGACCTTGGCCGCCTGCGCCTGGACCACGATCCCGGTGATGTGGTGGGCGACGAGGTCGTGCAGCTCCCGGGCGAGCTCCAGGCGCTCGGCCCGCCGTACGGCGTGCACGGCCTCGCGGCGGCGCTCCATCTGGAAGCGGAGGTAGGCACCGATGCCGGCGGCCGTGGACCAGGCGACGAAGAGCATGAACCCCGCGGCCAGGGAGGCCGCGCCCTGCCCGGTCCGGCCGGCGGAGGCCTCCAGCACGAGCATCGCGGCCACGGCGAAGAACGCCGCGTTCCTGACCGGCTCGATCCAGCGCAGCCCGCCGATGGTGAGGATGAGCAGCGCGCCGGTCTCGGCGAAGCCCGGGGTGGAGTCGTCGGACGGCGTCGCCCCGGCGAAGACGGTGGCGGTGAAGGACAGCACCATCAGGATCACGAAGGGGCGGACGCGGTTCCTGCGCCGCCGCCACACGGCGTAGATCCCGTAGCCGCCGGTGCCGAGGACCAGCAGGTGCGTCGGCTCGGTCGAGCTCACCACCACCGCCACGTCCAGCAGGAGCAGCAGGCCCAGCCAGCAGTACATCGCGATCTCGCTGAGCCGCCGGATCCAGTAGACGATGCGATGCGTTTCGCGATGCGTGTCCCCCACGGCCGTCGAGCCTAATCCCGATGACCGATCGGACATATCAGCCGTTCGGCCGAGTCGTCCGGTGCGGGACCGGCTCTTCAGCGGAGGCGGGGGCCCGGGTCCCTGGCGGATGCTTGAAGCGTCGAAGGGGAGAGGGAAATGACCATCATCGGGATCGTGCTGCTGGCCGTCGGACTGGTCGCCGTGGCGTCCCTGGTGCTCGCCGACCCGGTCCTGCTGTCCCGCATCGGCGGGGAGCCCGCCGAGGGGGCGAGCGGCCGCCACGTCCAGGCACCGCCGATCACCAGGGGGGCGGAGGAGCCGTCACCGGTCGCCGGGCGGGTCCCGGCCGGGACGGCACGGGCGGTCGCGGAGCCGGCTCCCGCCGCCGGGCCGGTGCCGGGCGCGGCCGTGGTGCCGCTCCCGCGCCGCCCGGGCGACCACGAGCCGCAGGCCGCGTAGCCGCCCCCGGACGCCCCCGGGCATGCGGGGGCGCCCGGGGTTCCGGGGACGGGCCGGCGGGCGGCGGAGGGGACCGCCGCCCGCGGGCGCCTGCCGGGCCGCGCTCCGGGCGGGCTGCCGGGCCGCGCTCCGGGAGAGCCGCGGGAGGGCGCTCCGGGAGCGCGGCGCTGCGCCGTTCGGGGGGCGGGGCGCGGGCGGAGTAGCGTGTGCCGTATGAGTGAAGGATTCGAGACCCTGGCCATCCACGCCGGTCAGGAGGCCGACCCCCAGACCGGGGCCGTCGTGCCGCCCATCTACGCGGTGTCCACCTACAAGCAGGACGGCGTGGGGGGACTGCGCTCCGGATACGAGTACAGCAGGTCGGCCAACCCGACCAGGACCGCCCTGGAGGAGGCCATGGCCGCCGTCGAGGGCGGCGCCCGCGGTCTGGCCTTCGCCTCCGGGCTGGCGGCCGAGGACACCCTGCTCCGCACGGTCTGCAGGCCCGGCGACCACGTGATCATCCCGAACGACGCCTACGGCGGCACCTACCGGCTCTTCGCCAAGGTGCACGAGCTCTGGGGGCTGCACTACGACCCCGTGCCGCTCGGCGACCTGGCCGCCGTGGCGGCCGCCGTCACCCAGAAGACCAAGGTCATCTGGGTCGAGACGCCCACCAACCCGCTGCTGACCGTGGCCGACATCGCCGCCCTGGCGCAGCTCGCGCACGACTGCGGCGCGCTGCTCGTGGTGGACAACACCTTCGCCTCGCCGTACCTGCAGCAGCCGCTGGCACTGGGCGCGGACGTCGTGGTGCACTCCACCACCAAGTACGTCGGCGGCCACTCCGACGTGGTCGGCGGCGCGCTCGTCGCCCGGGACGCCGAGCTGGGCGAGCGGCTCGCCTACCACCAGAACGCGATGGGCGCGGTGGCCGGGCCGTTCGACGCGTGGCTGACGCTGCGCGGCCTCAAGACGCTCGCGGTGCGGATGGACCGCCACTGCGACAACGCCGAGCGGGTGGTGGACCTGCTGCTGGCGCACCCGCGGGTGACCTCGGTGCTCTACCCGGGCCTGCCCGAGCACCCCGGCCACGAGGTGGCGGCCAAGCAGATGAGGCGCTTCGGCGGCATGGTCTCCTTCCGGGTCGCCGGCGGCGAGGAGGAGGCGGTCGAGGTGTGCAACCGGGCCAGGCTGTTCACCCTGGGCGAGTCGCTGGGCGGCGTGGAGTCGCTGATCGAGCACCCGGGCCGGATGACCCACGCCTCCGCCGCGGGCTCGCCGCTGGAGGTCCCCGGAGACCTCGTCCGCCTCTCGGTCGGCATCGAGACGATCGACGACCTGCTGGCCGACCTCTCCCAGGCCCTGGGCTAGGCGGCGGCACGCGGCGGCCCTGGGCTGGCCGGCCTCTCCCAGGCCCTGGGCTGGGGCGGCGGCACGCGGTGCCGCGCGTGGCGGGGGCCGAGCCCCCGCGGGTCTCCGCGGAGGTCTAAGGGTTGCCCCAGACCATCAGCACCAGGATGACCATCCAGATCAGCGTGATCAGGCCGGAGAGCGTGGCGATCCGGCCGGTCTGCACCTTGGCGTCGTCCTGCGGGTCCTCATTGCTCAGGGCGCGCAGGGCGGCGCGCTGGTCCCGCTCCACGACGGCCAGGAGTACGGCGGCGACGATGAAGAGCGTCATGGAGACCGTCAGGTACGGCCTGCCGAGATACTCCAGGCCGACCAGCACGCCGAACAGGAAGACGCCGACGGAGGCGATGGCGTAGACGCGTGTCGTCGTGTGCAGGTAGCGCAGGACGCCGACGTTCCGCGCGCGGATGAACCGGGGGGTGGACATGGTCACGGCGACGACCGGCCCCAGGGTGAAGATCGCGAAACCGATGTGCAGCCAGAGCAGCAGATCTGTCATACGCCGACATTAACCGTCGGCGATCTCGTCCGGGCGCGGCTCCGGCGCCTTCCGCGGTCCGGGCCGCGCCGCCCTCCGGCGCCGCGGCCCGGGCACCCCCGGGCGGCCCCGCCGGAGTCCCCGCCCGGCGGGAGGACGGCGGCGGATCGTCCCGATTCCGCCCTGAGCACACCGGAGCAGTGAGTAGGATCACTCCGGGCCTGTTTCCCGTGGGAGGCCGGCGGCGCCGAGGCCGCGGCCGTGCCGGGCGGGCGCCGGACCTGATCGTGCACGAAGGCACAAGGGAGTGCCCGCTGTGACTGTGAAGCATGTCGAGCCGTACACCGAGGAGTGGCGGCACCAGCCCGTCTTCTACCTCCGCCAGGTCGTCGAGGCCCTGGGCGCGCAGGTCGAGACCTGGTGGGCGGGGCCCTGCGACCCCCGGGCCGGGACCGTCCGCCTGACCGGCGGGGACGCGCTGGTGTGGGACGAGGAGAGCGGCTGGTGCTGGGGCCGCTTCGTCTCCGGCGGCCCGGGCCGCTGCACCGTGCTGGCGGACCACCGCTATCTCGGCGGCGGCCTGCTGCTCCGCCCCGAGCGGGTGCCCGGCGCCGTCGCCGAGGCCCGGGCGGGTGTGGGCAACAGCACGGCCTGGCGCCCCTGCTACCGCTCCTACCGGCACTACCGCGACGGCTTCGACCTCGCCCTGGACCACTACGCGGCCTCCGCCTGACCCCGGCCGGGCCTGGCCGGGGTCGTCCGCGGCACCGGCCCGGCCGGGCGGCCTCCGTCCGATCCCGGCCGGCCCCGTCCGCCCTTCCCGGCCGCCGGGCCGGGACCGCGGGGTCAGCGCTTGCGGCGGGTGCGCAGGAAGTCGCTGACGACGTACTCGCCGAGGCGGTCGGCGCTGGAGGAGAAGACCCGGCCGCCGTTGCGCCGGGCGACCTCGTCCACGAACTCCTTCAGCCGCTCGTCCTCGGCGAGCATGAACACGTTGAGCGTCGCCCGGCGCCGCGTCATCTTGTCCACCTCGGCGAGCGTCAGCTCCAGCGTCTCGCGGGTGGGCGGCCACTCGAAGGCGTAGGTGCCGTTCCGGCGCAGGTGCGAGGTGGGCTCGCCGTCGGTGACCACGAGCACGACCGGCTCGAAGTCGGGGTGGCGGTCCAGGTGGCGGCCCGCGATCAGCAGGGCGTGGTGCAGGTTCGTGCCCTGGACCATGTCCCACTCCAGCCCGGCCAGCTCGTCCGGCTGCAGCACCCGGGCGTAGTTGGAGAAGCCGATGATCTGCACCGCGTCCTGGGGGAACTTGGAGCTGACCAGCGCCTGCAGGGCCAGCGCCGTCTGCTTGGCCGCCGCCCAGGTGCCGCGCAGGGCCATCGAGTAGGACAGGTCCACCAGCAGGCACACCGCCGCCGCGGTGCGCCGCTCGGTCTCGGCCACCTCGAAGTCGTCCACGGACAGGGCGACGGCGCCCCCGCCGTGACCCCCGCGGCGGACCCCGCCCCGCCGTACGCCGTTGACGACCGTGCGGACCACGTCGATCGGCTGCTCGTCGCCGAACCGCCAGGGCCGGGTGGAGCCGGTGAGCTCCCCGGCGGCGCCCGCGTCGGTCTGGTCGTGGTCGCCGCGGCGGCCCGAGTCGAGGGAGGAGAAGACGCGGCGCAGGGCGGTCTCGCCGAGGCGGCGCACGGCCTTGGGGGTGAGCTCCAGCCGGCCGCGCCTGCGCTGCAGGTAGCCCTGGCGCTCCAGCTCGCGCTCGATCCGCCGGAGCGCGTCGAGGTCGTCGACGGCCGAGCGGCCCAGTGCCCGGCGGATCGCCGCCTCGTCGACGTCGTCCAGCCGGGCGCCCGGATAGTCCTGCCGGAGCGCGGCCTCCAGCCGGGTCAGGTCGGCGAGCTCGTCCAGCGCGGTCACCGCGTCGGCCATGCCCATCGGCGCCTCGCCGGTGAGCCGCTCGGGGGTGTTCCAGGCGAGGTCGGGGCGGCGGGCCCGGAGGGACTCGCCCAGGCGGCGCATCTGCTCGGCCAGCCCGGCGTCCTCCAGCGTCTGGTTGACGAGGTTCGCCAGCTCCTCCCGCTGGGCCGGGGTGAGCGAGGCCAGCAGGCGCGCCGTCGCGGCGGCCCGGCGGGCGAGGGTGTCGACCAGCTCCTCCAGGTTCCGCGGCGACTCGGGGAACATGTCCCCGTACTCCGCCATGAAGCGGTCGAAGTCCTCCTGGGTGTGCTCGCCGCGCGCGTCCCGGTCGAGCATGCCGTTGAGGTCGGCCATCATCCTGCGGACCCGCTCCATCGCGGCCGGGTCGGGGTCGGCCAGCGCCTGCCGCATGCCCCGGAACTGGCTGTCGAGCACCTCCCGGCGGAGCAGGTCGCGCAGCTCGTCGAAGGTCCGCCGGGCCGCGGCCGACCGCCAGTCGTAGGTGCCCAGCGACTGGATCGCGCCGGCCGGGTCGTCCGGCACGCCGTCCAGCAGCGACAGACGCAGTCGCGTCTCGTCGTCGGACGGGTCGGGACTGCGCCCACCCGGGGGAGGACCCCCGGCCCCCCCCAGGAGCTCGGCCCGCTCCTGGCCGATCGCCTTGTCCAGCAGCGCCCGGGCCCGCTCCAGCGTGCCGTCCAGGCGACCGCGCTCGCGCAGCTCGCGGCGGCGGCGCCGTACCTCCCGGAGCAGGTCGTCCAGGCCGCGGCGGTTCTCGGCACCGGGCAGGCCCTGGCGGAGCAGGTCGCGCAGGGCGTGGTCGGGGTTGGAGCCGGACAGCACGGCGTCGCCCATCCGGTCGAGCGCGGCGCGCACGTCGTACGGCGGGGCGAGCGGGTCGGGCCCGTCGCGGTACTCGCCGTAGCGGTAGCCGCTCACCGCCCGCCCCCCGTACGGCGGGCGGGCCGCGGCGGGCGCCGCGGGAGCGCGGAACGGTCGGACATGGGGGTCTCCTCGATCCTGGCGGGCGGAGGCGTGCGGTGCGGGCGGCGTGCCGCTAGGTGCGGTAGACCGCCGTGCCGTCCACCTCCTCCTTGGACAGCCTGCGCAGCAGGTAGAGCCCCTCCAGGGTGAACTCCAGCGCAGCGGCGGCGTGCCCGGGCGACTCGTCGCCGATGCCGAGCCGGGACATGATCCTGGCCAGGCCGTCCACCGGGCCGATCCCGCGCAGCAGCTCGGCGGCGGGCACCAGCGGGCCGGACTCGACCTGGACGCCCTCGGAGAAGCGCTCCAGCAGCGCCGACAGGTCCATGCCGCCGAGGCTGCCGCGGAACGTCTCGGCGACGGCCCGGCGGAGCAGGTGCGCCAGGACCTCGATCTCCCGGCCCTCCTCGCTGACCTCGAACTCCACCTTGCCCCGGAGCGTGTGCACGATGCCCGGCAGGTCGGCCACCCGCGCCACCGCGCGCTCCTCGCCGGTCAGCGCGGCCCGCCGCAGCGCGGAGGCGGCGGCGGTCTCGGCCGCGGCGATGGAGAAGCGGGCCGAGACGCCGGAGCGGGAGTCCACCGCGGTGGACTCGCGGACCAGCCGGGTGAAGCGGGCGATCACCTCGACCAGGTGGCCCGGGAGGTCGGCCCCCACGTCACCGAGGGCGGCCTCCTGGCGGATGAGCTCCAGCTCGGTCTCGATCGTGAGCGGGTAGTGGGTGCGGATCTCCGCGCCGAAGCGGTCCTTCAGCGGGGTGATGATCCGGCCGCGGTTGGTGTAGTCCTCGGGGTTGGCGCTGGCGATCAGCAGGATGTCCAGCGGGAGGCGCAGGTTGTATCCCCGGACCTGGATGTCGCGCTCCTCCAGCACGTTGAGCAGCGAGACCTGGATACGCTCGGCCAGGTCGGGCAGCTCGTTGACGGAGAAGACGCCCCGGTTGCTCCGCGGGACCAGGCCGTAGTGCACGGTCTCCGGGTCGCCGAGCGTGCGCCCCTCGGCGATCTTGATCGGGTCGACGTCGCCGATCAGGTCGCCGACGGAGGTGTCGGGGGTGGCGAGCTTCTCGCCGTAGCGCTCGTCGCGGTGCCGCCAGGAGACCGGCAGCTCCTCCCCCGCGGACTCCGCCAGGCGGCGGCAGCGCACGCAGGAGGGCGCGTAGGGGTGGTCGTTGATCTCGCAGCCCTCCACGACCGGGGTCCACTCGTCGAGCAGACCGGCGACGGTGCGGATGAGCCGGGTCTTGCCCTGGCCGCGCTCACCGAGCAGGACCAGGTCGTGGCCGGCGAGCAGGGCGCGCTCCAGCTGGGGCAGGACCGTGTCGTCGAAGCCCACGATGCCGGGGAAGCGCGGCTGCCCGGACCGGAGGCGGGCCAGGAGGTTCTCGCGGATCTCGGCCTTCACCGTGCGGTGGACGTGGCCGCTCGCGCGCAGCTCGCGGAGTGTACGTGGCTCTGGGAATGCAGGCACGGGATCGAGACTACGTCGCCGGAGCCGAAACCGGCAGTCTCGCCCCGGCCGGGAGTCCCGGCCCATTGCCCGGCGGCGGGGCGCGTGCCTGCTGTCTCAGTGGGGAGAATCGCTCAAAGGAAGCCTTGCACGGCCCGGAAAAGACTTCGGGCGCCGAAGGCTTCGGATGAGAGAGGGAGGCGAGACGAGTGGCTCTGTTGACCAGCCGCTTCGCCGACGGTCTCGCCGTGGGCTCCGATCTGGTCGCGGCGGCGGAGTCCGCGGTGAACCAGGCCCTGCGCGGGCTGGACAAACCGCCGGACCTGGTGTGTTTCTTCGTCTGCGGTGACGACCCCGACGACGTCTCCCGCGCGGGCATGCGCGCGATGAGCATGGCCGCGGGCGCCGCGGTGATCGGTTGCAGTGCCACAGGGGTGATCGGCGACGGCCAGGGGGTCGAGCTCACCTCCGCGGTGAGCGCCTGGGCCGCCACCCTCGACGGCGCCCGGCTGACGACCTTCGCCCTGGACAGCCTCCGCACGGAGGAGCAGTTCGTCGTCGTCGGCCTGCCCGAGCCCGGCCCCGACGACAAGGCGGCGGTCCTGCTGGCCGACCCCTACAGCTTCCCGGCCGACGGCTTCGTGGAGCGCTCGGGGGAGGTGCTCGGGGACCTCCCGCTGGTCGGCGGCCTGGCCAACGCGCTGGAGGGCCGGGGCGCGGTGCGGCTGTTCGCCGACGGGAAGGTCTACACCGAGGGCGCCGTCGGCGTGCTCCTCGGCGGCGACCTCGACGTCAGCGCGGTGGTCAGCCAGGGCTGCCGCCCGATCGGCCCCTCCATGACCGTCACCGGGGTGGAGGAGAACCTCCTGCTGGAGCTGGCCGGGCAGCCCGCCCTGGCCCGGCTCGAGGAGATCGTCAGCGCGCTGGACGAGGACGACCGCGAGCTGGTCGCCTCCGGGCTGCAGATCGGCATCGCCATCGACGAGTACGCCGAACGGCACGAGCGCGGCGACTTCCTGATCCGGGGGGTGCTCGGCATCGATCCCGACCGCGAGGCCGTGGCCATCGGGGACATCGTCGAGATCGGCCGTACCGTCCGCTTCCAGGTGCGCGACGCGGCCACCGCCGACGAGGACCTCTACGAGCTGCTCGACGCGCACCGCGAGGAGTTCGGCCGGGTGGAGGGCGCCCTGCTGTTCTCCTGCAACGGCCGGGGCTCGGCCATGTTCGGCAGCGCCGACCACGACACGGCGGCGGTCAACGACATCCTGGGTCCGGGCGGTGTGGCCGGGTTCTTCGCGGCGGGGGAGATCGGCCCGGTCGGGAACCAGAACCACGTGCACGGCTTCACCGCCAGCCTGCTGGTGTTCTCCTCCCGTTAGCCCGCGGACCGGCCGTATGATCGCGCAATGCCCGGTTCCGTGCTTGCCGTCGACATCGGCGGGACGAAGTTCGCCGCCGCGCTGGTGGATCCCGACGGGGACGTCCAGGCGGCCCGCAGGGTCGCGACGCCTCCCGGAGGCGACGCGCACACCCTGTGGAAGACCCTCGACGCACTGGTCTCCGCCGTCGTGGGGGACACCCCGGTCGCCGGCGTGGGCATCGGCTGCGGCGGCCCGATGACCTGGCCCGACGGGGCCGTCTCGCCGCTGAACATGCCCGGCTGGCGGGCCTTCCCGCTCCGGGAGCGGCTGGCCGCGCGCTTCCCCGGCGTCCCGGTCCGCATCCACAACGACGCCGTCTGCGTGGCCGCCGCCGAGCACTGGCGGGGCGCCGGTCAGGGCAGCGCCAACATGCTCGGCATGGTCGTGTCCACCGGGGTGGGCGGCGGGCTGATCCTCGGCGGGCGGCTGATCGACGGCGGTACCGGCAACGCCGGGCACATCGGGCACGTCGTGGTCGACCCGGACGGGCCCGCCTGCGGGTGCGGCGGGCGCGGCTGCCTGGAGGCCGTCGCCCGGGGGCCGGGCCTGGCGGCCTGGGCGGTGGAGCAGGGCTGGGTCCCCGGCAGGGCCGCCGATCCCGGCGGCGCCTACGCGGAGGCCACGGCGGCGACCGGCAGGCAGCTGGCGCTCGACGCCGCCGCCGGGGACGGGATCGCCCTGGCGGCCATGCGCCGGGCCGGCAGGGCGGTGGGGCTGGCGATCGCCTCCGCCGCGCACCTGTGCGACCTCGACGTCGTCACCATCGGCGGCGGCCTGTCCCAGGCGGGCCCGCTGCTGTTCGAGCCGCTGGAGGAGGCCCTGCGGGCGCACGTCCGGCTGGAGTTCGCCCGCCGGGTCCGGGTCGTCCCCGCCGCCCTCGGCCAGGACGCCGGCCTCGTCGGCGCCGCCGCCCTGATCCTGGCCGCCGACCGCTACTGGTCGCCGGGGAGCTGACCGGGGCCCGGCTCCGGCGGGCGTTCCCACAGGCGTCTCCGGCCCGGCGGCCGCCGTACGGCTAGCGGAGGGCGTCGACGGGCTCCATGCGGGCGGCCCGCAGCGAGGGGTGGAGGCCGGCGAGCAGCCCCACCGCGGCCCCGGCCAGGGGCGCGGCCAGGGCCAGGCGGACGTCGAGGACGGGCGTCCAGTCCCGCACGGCGGAGACGGCCACGACGGTGACGACGCCGAGCCCGCTCCCGACCACGCCGCCGGCCAGTCCGATCAGGGTGGACTCCAGGAGGAACTGCGCGGCGACGTGGCGGCGTGCGGCGCCCAGGGCGCGGCGCAGGCCGATCTCGGCGACCCGCTCCATCACGGTGACGAGGGTCACGTTGGCGATGCCGACCGCGCCCACCACCAGGGAGACCAGGCCGAGGATCAGGAACAGGCCGTCGACGTCGTCCTGCACGGCGTCGCGGGCGCGCTTGGGCGTGGGCGGCGCGATCACCTGGAGCTCGGTGGCGTGGCCGGGGCTCAGCGCGAGGGGGGCCTGGCGGGCGATCAGCTCGGCGGCGCCGAGGGTGGTGTTGACCAGGACGCGGCTGACGTGCTTCAGACCGAGCTGCGCGCCCGCGGTGGGCGGCACGATCACGGCCGTCGACAGGGCCTGCTCACGGCGGAGGCCGCCCAGCACGCCGATCACCGTGTAGGCGCGTCCCTCGACGAACACGGCCGGGGCGCTCTCCATCCGGGCGACGCCGAGCATCTCGGCGGCCTGCTCGCCGAGGACCGCCACGCGGTCACCCCGCCGGACGTGGCCCGCGTCGAAGAAACGGCCCCGGGTCATCCGGCCGAGCACGGCGCCGGGCAGCTCCGGGGTGGCGGCCACCACGGCCAGGGTCTGGCCGGTGACCCGGGTGGGGTCGACCAGGGTGTTGGAGGTGACCCGGAGGTTGGAGCTCGCGTCGGTCTGGGCGACCGCCGCGGCCGAGACGACCCCGCGCAGCCGCAGCAGTCCGGCGTGGGAGTCCCAGCCGACGGCCGGGCCGAGCCTGCCGGGGACGTCCACGGTGATCGCCGTGGCGGTGAGCTCGTCGAACCGGCCGACGATCTGGTTCCCGGCGGTGGCGGCGACGCCCAGGGTGACGACGAGGGTGGTGATGCCCAGGACGGTGCCGAGCGTGGTCAGCGCCGAGCGCACGGGCCGGGCGAGCACGCCCGCGAGGGCCTCGGACCACAGGTCGCGGATGTCCACGTCACTCCTCGGTGAGCAGGCCGTCGCTGATGCGGACACGGCGGCCGGCGCGGGCGCTCACCGCGTCCTCGTGGGTGATGACCAGGAGGGTGAGCCCTTGGCCGTGCAGTGCGTCGAACAGGTCGAGCACCATCTCGGTGTTGCCGCTGTCGAGGTTTCCGGTGGGCTCGTCGCACAGCAGCAGGGACGGCTCGCCCAGCAGCGCCCGGGCGATGGCCACCCGCTGGCGCTCGCCGCCGGACAGGCGTCCGGGCGGGAAGCCGGCGCGGTGCGCCATGCCCACCTTCTCCAGCATCGCCATCGCCCGCTCACGCCGGCCCCGGCGGGGCGGTCCGCCGTACACCTCGGCGAGCATGACGTTCTCGGCGACGGTGCGGTGCGGCAGCAGGTGGAAGGACTGGAAGACGAACCCGATCCGGCGGCCGCGCAGCCGGGTCCTCGCGCCGTCCCCGAGGGCGGTCGTCTCGATCCCGTCGAGGAGGTAGGAGCCGGAGCTGGGCCGGTCGAGCAGGCCCAGCGTGTTGAGCAGGGTCGACTTGCCGGATCCCGACGGGCCGACGACGGCCAGGTAGTCGCCCCGCTCGACGCGGAGGCAGACCCCGCGCAGCGCGTGCACGGGCGGGTCCGCCGGGAACACCCGGCCCACGTCGCGCAGGAGGATCACCGGGGGACCGTCTCCGGACGGCTCGCGGCGGCCGGGCGCGGCTCCGGACCCGGGGACGGACCCCGGGACGGACCCCGGGGCGGGCCCGGGCGCGGTGGAGGGCGCGGTCTCAGGCACCGCCCACCACCACGCGGTCGCCCTCCTTCAGGGCGCCCGGCTCGACCGGGCTCACCTGGACGCTGCCGTCGGCGGCCAGGCCGGTCCTGACGGGGACGTCCCTGGTCCGGTCGCCGGGCAGCTCGACCTGGACGCGCGGCCTGCCGTCGGCGGAGGTGACGACCGCGGCGACCGGCACGGTGAGCACCTCGCCCTCCGTCGCGCCGACGGCGATCTTCGCGGTGACCGGGTCGCCGACCAGCTCGCGCAGGCCCTTGGCGGGCCGGGGGGTGAGCAGGACGGGCACCGCGCCGGGTCTCTTCCCGGCCGTGCCGTCCCCGGTGGACCGGCCGGGGCCCGCGGACCCTCCGGAGGGGGTCTCCTCCTGCGCCGCCGGCCGGGCCGCGGCGCCGGTCGCGGTGAGCACGGCGGTGAACCGTCTGCCGTCACCGGTCTCCAGGGTCGCCCGCATGCCCTTGCGCAGCAGTCGTGCCTCGGCGGCGTCGACCGATCCGGCGACCACGAGAGTGGAGGCGGTCACGGTGGCGACCTCGCCGTCCACGACGTCGCCGGGCTTGACCGCGGCCCTGTCCAGCCGGGCGGGCAGCCGGGACAGGAAGACGACCTCCCCCGGCGGCACGCTGGTGCCGTAGGTCCTCAGGTAGTCGGCCAGGATCGCCTTCGCGCCCGCCACGTTCCGCCTGCTGTGGGCGACCTTCGTCTCCAGCAGCCGCCTGCTGTCCCGGGGGGTGACCCGGGCGAGGGCGTGCCGGGCGGCGAGCAGGTCCTCCTCGGCGGTCTGCACCGCCTGGCGGAGGGTCTCCAGCTCCCGGCGCGCGGCCAGGTCGGGTTCCTGGGCGGTGTAGCCGCGCCTGCCGTACCACGTCCGGACGGCCGCGGCGGTGGCGGCGTCGAAGACGCCCGTGGCCGGGACGGCCACCCCCAGGCGGCGCAGGGCGGCCTGGAGCTGCTCGACGTCGCGCCCGCGGGTGCCGGGGGTCATGGTGCGGTGCATGGGGACCCTGCCCTTCAGGGCGAAGACCGGCCGGCCGTTGACCTCCATCAGCACCGACCCCTCCCGGATCGTGCCCGGACGGGGGGCCCGGGTGACCCGCTGGACCTCGGCGCCGCCGCCGACCACCCCGGCGAGGGTGACCGGCAGCGGCGAGCCGTACTCCAGGGTGCCGCCGGCGGTGACCGTGCTGGTCAGCTTCCGCCGGACGACAGGTGAGGTCACCAGTGACGGCTCGGGGGGCCGGCGGAGGGCGGCCTCGTCGGCGGGGGAGCGGAGCCGCGTGCCGACGGCCCAGCCCGCACCGGTGATCACGGCGAGTCCGGCCAGGACGCCGGCCAGCAGCCTCTTCGGGGATCTCGCGGTGCCGCGGGGGCTCACGGCAGCACCGCCGCCGCGGTCACGACCACTGGATCGCTCCGTATCCGAACTCCGCGTAGACATCGGGCATGGTGTTCAACTTGGCGAAGAAGGCGGGGTAGAACTCCTTGCCGCACTCCAGGTCGTCGAGAGCGCCCTTGATCTCCTTCTCCAGGTACGGCCGGGCCTGCTCGGCGGTCAGCTCCGGCACGTACCGGCCCTCGCCTTCCGCGACGGGGTTCTCGGCCTGGGACCTGCCGATGCGGTCCGCCTCCTTCTGGAAGGTCTTGGCCCCGGCCTCCCGCATGTCGGTGGGGCGCAGGGAGGCGACCTCGTACCCCTTGCCCTTGAGGCAGTCGCCGAAGGAGCGGGCGAGCTCGACCAGCCGGGGGTCGCCGTCGAGCTCCCGGTCGAGCTGCTCGGAGCGCCGGCCGAGCTGCTCGTAGTAGTCCTCCATCGTGGTCACGGTCTTGCCGAGGATCTTCTTGACGGTCTCGGTGCGGCAGGCGTCGTTCGCCTCCTCCCAGGCGACGGCCTGGGTCTCGGAGAGCTCGCTGATGATGTCGTCGTTGGTGCCCCACGGGTGGACGAAGTAGGGCTCGGCGTTGGGGTCGCCGGGGTAGACGTACCGGGAGAAGATCTTGAAGCCGTACTTCTGGCGGATCCTCCGCATCGCCTCGTAGTCCCCGCGGTCGGCGGCGCGCTGGTCGTCGCTGATCTTCCGGGGCGGCGGGACGTGCACGTTGTAGCGGAAGCCCCGTTTCTTCATGCAGTCGGCGCGGGCCGTCTCGATCTGGCGGCGCAGGTCAGGGGTGGGTGAGGGGGAGGGCTGCGCGGCGGTCTGGGCCTGCGCGCCGCAGCCGGTCAGCACGGCGAGGGCCAGGGCGGCCGCGGGCATGGTGGTGCGAACTCGTGACATGGGATGACCTCGTTCTCCGTGTGTTCTCCGGGCGGAGGCATGCGGACATCGCCCCGGGGCGGTGGCCGCCCCGGGTTCCGGGCGAGGATGGCGGGCCGAGCCGGTCGGCTCGGGAGGCGGGGCCCGCGCGGACCCGGCGGGGACGCCGGGCGGGCCCGCGGGGCGCTACAGGAGCGCGTGCTGCCGCGCGTGGTACGGCAGGCCCGCGGCCAGCGCGGTCAGCAGGACGAGTACGGCCAGGTGGGCCAGGTCCTGGACGGGGTGGGCGCCGAGGTTCTCGGCGTAGACGGCGCAGACCGGGACGAGATAGATGCCGGCGGCCGCGGCCCAGCGCGGGTCGCGCGCCACGCGGCCGGCGTGGGCCGCCAGGCAGAGGAGGCCGATCTCCACGGCGACCCGGGCGGCGGTGAGGGCGCCGGGGCCGTCCGCGAAGTCGAGGCCGGCGGGGTCGGCGCCGGCGAGCGCCGGGACCGCCGCCCACCACAGCCACGACCGCGGTCGCGGCCGGGGCGCGCGGACGGCCAGCACGAGCAGGCCGCCGGCGACCAGGGCGTAGCCGAGCATCGGCGCGACCGGGCCGCCCGCGCCGTAGAGCGTGCCGCCGCCCGCGCCGTAGAGCACGTCGCCGTGCTCACCGCTCCAGACGGGGTCGCGGCGGACGGGCAGCAGGGTCGCGTCCAGCCAGGGCCGTCCCAGGGTGATCGCGCCGATCTTGGTGGCGACCAGCAGCGTCACGGGCAGCGCGAGCCGTACCCGCCCGCGCATGACGAGCAGGACGGCCAGTGCCGACAACCCGACCCAGAGCGGGACCGAGGTCGCGTACGGCACCAGCACCGCGAGGTGGGCGACCGAGACCGCCAGGATCCCCAGGTGGAGCGCGTCGGCCCAGGCGGGCCCGCGGGCCGCGTGGGCCACCCGGGCGCGGAACCCGGCGGCCACCAGGGACAGGGACTCGCGCGGCGAGGGCAGGGCCCGTCCCGGTTCGGCGGTCTCCAGCAGGGTGGCGACGATCTCGTCGCCGTGCCCGTTCCGGTAATCACGGGGATAGCTGCGCAGCAGCCACCGGTACCACCGCTCGAGAGCGCTCGCACCGGCCCCTGTGACGGTGGGAGATCTCGTAGCGACGGTCATGAGAACGCCGATCCGGGACGGAGGATCCGGCTGGTGACGACGGCGGCGGCCTGCTGCATGCGCAGGGCCTCGGCGGAGACCAGGTTCCTGCCCGGGTCGGTCAGGCGGAAGTAGCGGCGGGGCCGGCCGTCGACGGTCTCCTCGCGGTCCACGGTGATGAGCCCGTTGGCCGCGAGCCGGTCGAGCGCGCCGTACAGCGTGCCGACCGGGAGCCGCACCCGCCCCTCCGAGAGGGCCAGGGTCTGCTTGATGATCCCGTGCCCGTGCAGGGGGCCGTCGAGCAGCGAGGCCAGGATGAAGTAGGTCGGCTCGCTGACCGATGGTGATCCTTTAGCCATGCGGGAGACCATACTTCGCCGGGCGAAGTATGGTCAAGCGCGGATCTCCGGCGGACGACCGGCCGCGGCGGCCGGCGCCGTGGTGGGAGGATGGCCCGCATGTCGATGCCCCAGGTCGCCTTCGAGGACGTGCTCGCCGCCCGCGACCTCCTGGACGGCGTCGCGCTGCGCACCCCGGTCCTCCACTCGCACGTGCTGTCCGGCCTGCTCGGCGGGCCCGTCCACCTCAAGTGCGAGCACCTGCAGCGCTCGGGCTCGTTCAAGGTGCGCGGCGCCTACGTCAGGATCGCCCGGCTGGGCCCCGAGGAGCTGCGGCGGGGCGTGGTGGCGGCCAGCGCGGGCAACCACGCCCAGGGCGTGGCGCTCAGCTCGGGGCTGCTGGGCACGGAGGCGACGGTCTACATGCCGGAGGGGGCGCCGCTGCCCAAGGTGGCCGCCACCCGCTCCTACGGCGCCGACGTGGTCTTCGCCGGGCACACCGTGGACGCCGCGCTGAACAGCGCGAAGGAGCACGCCGAGCGGACCGGCGCGGTGTTCATCCACCCGTTCGACCATCCCGACGTGGTCGCCGGGCAGGGCACGATCGGCCTGGAGATCCTGGAGCAGCTCCCGGAGACCGCCACGATCGCGGTCTCGATCGGCGGCGGCGGGCTGGCCGCCGGGGTCGCGCTGGCGGCCAAGTCCCTGCGGCCGGGCGTGCGGGTCGTCGGCGTGCAGGCGGAGCGGGCCGCCGCCTACCCGGCCTCGCTGGCGGCCGGGCACCCCGTGGCGGTACGGCCCGCCACCACGATGGCCGACGGCATCGCGGTCGGCCGGCCGGGGGACCTGCCCTTCGAACTGATCCACTATCTGGTCGACACCGTGGTCACGGTCACCGAGCAGGAGATCTCCCGGGCGCTGGTGCTCTGCGCGGAGCGGGCCAAGCAGGTCGTCGAGCCGGCCGGGGCCGCGGGCGTGGCGGCGGTCATGGCGCATCCGGAGGTCTTCGAGCCGCCGGTGGCGGTGGTGCTGTCCGGCGGCAACATCGACCCGCTGCTGCTGGTGAAGGTGCTGCGGCACGGCCTGGCCGCGGCGGGGCGCTATCTGACGCTGCGCCTGGCGCTGCCCGACCGGCCGGGCACGCTGGCGGCGCTGATGGCCGAGATCGCGGGGATGGGCGCCAACGTGCTGGACATCGCGCACGAGCGGGTCGGGGTGGACCTCGGCGAGGTGGAGGTCCAGCTCCACCTGGAGACGCGCGGGCCGGACCACGCCGAGGAGGTCCTCGGCTCCCTCAGGAAGCGGGGATACCGGCCCGTCGCGGGGTGAGCGGCACGCCGCCGCGCCCGCGCCCGCCCGACGCGGCCCGGCGGGCGATCCCCGCTGCGCCCGCGCCTGCCGTGCACCGCCCGCCGTACGCGGTCCGACGGGCCGTATCCGCCGGGCCGCCCGCCGCCTCCGCGGCGCGGCCACCGGTGCCCCGGTCACCAGGAGGTCGGCTTCTTCTCCGCGAACAGCCAGGCGTCGAAGAGCGCGTCGAGCTCCTCGCCGGAGACCTTCTCGGCCAGCGCCGTGAAGTCCTCCGTGGTGACGTGCCCGTACTTGTGCTCGGAGCTCCAGGTGCGCAGCAGCTCGAAGAAGTCCTCGTCCCCGATCTTCTGCCGGAGGGCGTGCAGGGCCATGCCGCCCCGGGTGTAGACCGAGTTGTTGAACAGGTCGTCCGGGCGGGCGCGGCCCGGGGCGTACTTCCAGATGGCGTCGCCGGGCCCGGCGGAGTAGTGCAGGCGGAAGGACTGCTCGGCGGTGGCGTCGCCCTGGTGCTCCTGCCAGAGCCACTCGGCGTAGGTGGCGAAGCCCTCGTTGAGCCAGAGGTCCTTCCAGCGCTTGATGCTGAGGCTGTTGCCGAACCACTGGTGGGCCAGCTCGTGGGCGATGATGTCCTCGTCCGGGGCGAAGCCGCCGTACATCGGCTTGGTCTGGTTCTCCAGGGCGTAGCCGGTGGAGAAGTCGTCCACCACGCCGCCGGTCGAGGAGAACGGGTAGGGGCCGAAGACGGTCGCCCAGTAGTCGGTGATCTTCCCGGAGAGCGTGTAGAGCCTGTCCAGCGAGTCGCGGAAGCGCGGGTCCGCCGCGGCGAGGTTCTTGATGCCCGAGGCGGTCCTGCCCTCCCGCAGGACGAACTTCCCCAGCGTCATGGTGGCCAGGTAGGTCACCATCGGGTGGTCCTCCCGCCAGAGGTAGGTCGTCTTCCCGCCCTCCGTCTTCGGCTCTGCGGCCAGCTCTCCGTTGGCCAGCGCGGTGATCCCCTCGGGGACGGTGATCTGGAACTCGTAGCGCGCCTTGTCGGCCGGGTGGTCGTTGCCGGGGAACCAGGTCTTGGCGCCGTTGGGCTCGCAGGTGACGAAGGCGCCGTCCTTGGTCGGGATGAAGCCGTAGGTGCCCAGGTTGGACGAGTCCGTGACGGGCCTGGGCCGGCCGGCGTAGGCGACCTCGACGGTGAACGCCGCCCGGCTCGCGACCGGCCGGGCGGGGATGACGGTGAGCTCGGTCCCGGTGCGCTCGAACCGCGCCCGCGCGCCGTCCACGGTGACCCGCTCGACCGTGAAGCCGGACAGGTCGAGGTTGAAGCGGGTCAGCCCCTGCGTGGCGGTCGCCTCGATGGCGGCCGTACCGGACAGGTGCCGTCGGCCGGGGTCGTAGTCGAGGTCGAGCCGGTACCGGCCGACGTCGTAGCCGCCGTTGCCGTCGTCGGGGAAGTCGGGGTCGCCGATGCCGGGTGCGCCGGGCCCGGGCGCGGTCTGGGACGTGCCGGGCCCGGGCGCGGTCTGGGAGGCGGTGGCGCCGGACGGCACCGTGCTCCCGGCCTCCGGGGTGGCCCCGCCCTGCGTGCCGGGGGCGGAGCAGGCGGCCGCACCGGTGGTCGCGCAGAGCAGGACGGTGGCGGCCGCGACGGCCGGCCGGCGTGACGCCATGGTCTCGGTCTCCCCCTTCCGACCCCGGACCGCGCCGGGGCGCGTTCGCAGACTACGCGAGCGGCCCCGGCCAGGTCAGGACATCGCGGGGAGCCGGCGCCCTACAGGTTGCCGCGGCGCTCCTGCTCGCGCTCGATGGCCTCGAACAGGGCCTTGAAGTTGCCCTTTCCGAAGCCGAGCGAGCCGTGCCGCTCGATGAGCTCGAAGAACACCGTCGGACGGTCCTGCACCGGCTTGGTGAAGATCTGCAGCAGGTAGCCGTCCTCGTCGCGGTCGACCAGGATGCGGCGCTTCTTCAGCTCCTCGATCGGGGCGCGGACCTCGCCGATGCGGGCGCGCAGCTCCGGGTCGTCGTAGTAGGAGTCGGGCGTGTCGAGGAACTGCACGCCGGCCGCGCGCATGTGGTCGACGGCGGCGAGGATGTCGTTGGTGGCCAGCGCGATGTGCTGCACGCCGGGACCGCCGTAGAACTCGAGATACTCGTCGATCTGCGACTTCTTCTTGGCGATGGCCGGCTCGTTGAGCGGGAACTTCACCTTGCGGGTGCCGTCCGCGACGACCTTGGACATCAGCGCCGAGTACTCGGTGGCGATGTCGTCGCCGATGAACTCGGCCATGTTGGTGAAGCCCATGACCCGCTTGTAGAACTCCACCCACTCGTCCATCTTGCCGAGTTCCACGTTGCCGACGCAGTGGTCGACCGCCTGGAAGAACCGGCCGTTCCTGGTGTCCGGCGGGGCGACGAGCGGCTCGGCCGCGACATAGCCGGGCAGGTACGGCCCGGCGTAGTTCGAGCGGTCGACCAGGGTGTGCCGGGTCTCGCCGTAGGTGGCGATGGCCGCGACCACCACCTTGCCGTGCTCGTCCTCCATCGTGTGCGGCTCCACCAGGCCGCGGGCGCCCTGGGCCACCGCGTGGGCGTAGGCCGCCTCCACGTCCGGGACGTCCAGGGCCAGGTCGATCACACCGTCGCTGTGCTCGGCGACGTGCCGGGCGATGTCGGTGCCCGGGCGCAGCGAGCCGCGGAACTCGAAGCGGGCGCCGCCGGAGGTCAGCACGTAGGCCACCTCGTCCCGGCTGCCGTTCTCCGGGCCCTTGTAGGCCACCAGCCGCATGCCGAACGCGGTGGAGTAGTAGTGCGCGGCCTGCTTGGCGTTGCCGACCGCGAAGACCACGGCGTCCATGCCGTTCACAGGAAAGATGTCGCTCATGCGGACACTGTCGGTATTGATGGACGGTCTGTGCAAGAGTTACATATTTTGATGGGCAATCTGTACAGTTACCGGCTGGTAAGCAAGGAGTTGCTGGACATCATGACGATCGACCGGCTCGACGCCCGGCTCATCGCGCTGATGGCCGCCGAACCCCGGATCGGCGTGCTGGAGTGCTCGCGCCGGCTGGGGGTGGCGCGGGGGACCGTCCAGGCGCGCCTCGACCGCCTGACCGCCCGCGGGGTGATCACCGGGTTCGGCCCCGAGATCGACCCCGCCGCGCTCGGCTACGACGTGACCGCCTTCGTCACCCTGCAGATCCGCCAGGTCAGCGGGCACGACCCGGTCGCCGTCCAGCTCGCCGAGATCCCCGAGGTCCTGGAGGTGCACACCATCACCGGCGGCGACGACATGCACTGCCGCGTGGTGGCGCGCAGCAACGCCGACCTGCAGCGGGTCATCGACCGGATCGTCGACGTGCGGGGGGTGGTCAGGACCTCGTCGGTCATCGCCTTGGACACTCCTGTGCCGTATCGGGTGATGCCTTTGGTGTCGGATGCCCCGCATCGGGCAGAGAGGTAGCCGTACCATCCCAAGAGGGAATCAGGCACCGTTATCCACCGTTTACCCTTAACGGTTCGTTCGGCTGACGGGGGTCGGCCGCGCGCCGGATCTGGGGGGCAGGTTGAAGGGCGCAGGGAAGGGCGGGTCCGGCAGACGGCGGCTCCTGCGGATCGCGCTGGCCGTCCTCGGGGCCGGGATCATCGCGGCGATCGGCCTGTTCGCCGTGGCGTGGGCGATGACCCCGATCCCGGACAGCACGCAGCCCGGCGCCACCGCGCAGGGATCGGTGATCTACTACCGCGACGGCAGGACGGTGCTCGCCAAGCAGGGCGTCAACCGCAGGCCCGTCGGGCTCGACCGCGTCCCGGAGAGCCTCAGGAACGCCGTCATCGCCGCCGAGAACCGCTCGTTCTACTCCGACCAGGGCGTCTCCCTGCGGGGCACCGCCCGCGCCGTGTGGTCGACGGTCAGCGGGCAGCAGATCCAGGGCGGCTCGACGATCACCCAGCAGATGGTCCGCAACTACTACAGCGGCCTCAGCCAGGAGCGCTCCGCCGTCCGCAAGCTCAAGGAGATCATGATCTCCCTGAAGGTGGACCGGTCGAAGTCCAAGGACTGGGTGCTGGAGCAGTACCTCAACACGATCTACTTCGGCCGGGGCGCGTACGGCGTGCAGGCCGCGGCCGACGCCTACTTCCGCAAGGACGTCTCCAAGCTGACCGTGGCCGAGAGCGCCTACCTCGCCGCGGTGATCCAGCAGCCCACCCGGTTCGCCGACCCCCGGGGCGAGGACCTGGCGGCGGCCCGCGCCCGCTGGCGCTGGGTGGTCGACGGCATGGTGAAGACCGGGGCGCTCACCCCGGAGGAGGCCGCGGAGGCGGAGTTCCCCAAGCTGAAGAAGCCCCGGGAGGTCTTCGAGCCCGAGGGCCAGGAAGGCTACATGCTCGACCAGGTCAGGGCCGAGCTGCGCCGCCGCGGCTACACCGACGAGGACGTCAACCAGGGCGGCCTGAAGATCGTCACCACCTTCGACGGGAAGCTGATGGAGGCCGCCGAGCGGGCCGTCACCTCGGTCCTGCCGGAGGGCACCCCGAAGAAGGTCCGCACCGGCCTGGCCGCGGTCGACCCCGCGACCGGCGAGGTCGTCGCCTTCTACGGCGGCCGCGACTACGACGCCAACAAGTTCGACAACGCCTTCTCCGCCGAGGTGCAGGCCGGGTCCACCTTCAAGGCCTACGTGCTGGCCGCGGCGCTGGAGAACGACCACGGCCTCGGCACCCGGGTCGACGGCGACTCGCCGATGCGCGTCGCCTCCGCGCGGATCCCCAACGCGGGCGGCGCCTCCTACGGCCGGGTCGACCTGGTGCAGGCCATGCGGCACTCGGTGAACACCGCCTTCGTCGACCTCGGGCAGAAGGTCGGCCTCGACGAGGTGGTCGAGGCCGCCGCGGCCGCGGGCATCCCGGTCGACCAGCTCACCCCGCACCGGGACGCGGCGACCCTGCCGCTGGGCGTGGCCTCGGTGAGCGCGGTGCAGAACGCCTCCGGCTTCGCGACCTTCGCGGCGGGCGGCGTGCACCGCGACGTCCACGTGATCCGCTCGATCACCACCGCCGAGGGCAAGATCAAGATCACCGAGAAGGGCGAGCGGGTCTTCTCCGAGCGGACCGCCGCCGACGTCAGCTACGCCCTCACCCAGGTCGTCACGGGCGGCACCGGGACCGCCGCCCGCCTCTACGACCGCCCGGCGGCCGGCAAGACCGGCACCACCGACAAGTCGGCGGCCGCCTGGTTCGCCGGCTACACCCCGCAGCTCTCGGTCGCGGTGAACATGTTCCGCGACGACAACAAGCCGGTGGCCGTGGGCGGCGTGGTCCAGTACGGCGGGCAGTACCCCGCGCAGATCTGGCGCGCGTTCATGGCCGAGGCGATGTCCGGCAAGCCCGTGAAGGAGTTCCCCGAGCCGTCCTCCTACGGGTACACCCCGTCCTACGCCGACGACGCCCCCGCCGCGGACCCGGACGGGGAGGGCGGCCACGACCCCGGCCCCGACGCCGGGCCCGCCCCGGAGGAGACGCCCGCCGCGCCCACGCCGGACCCCGCGCCGACGGGCGGGCCCGCCCCGGAGGAGACGGCCGTCCCGGACGGCGGCGAGCCGACCGCGCCCCCGCCTCCGCAGGAGACGGCGGTCCCCGTCCCCGAGGACCCCGGCACCGGCACCGAGCAGGGCGGGGACGTCGGGACCGCCGACCGCGGCTCCGCTCCGGCGGGCGCGGTCCAGGCGCCCGCGGGCTGACCCGCCGGCCCGCGGGCGCGCGAAGGGTCGTCGGAGGGCTTCCCAAGGACTCCCGGAGGGCTCTCCAGCGGTTCTGAAGGGCGGCGGGGCGCACGGGCACCCCCGGAGGCGAGACCGGGGACGGCGCCGCTCCCGGAGGGGGACGGCAGGGAGCGGTTCCCGCAGGAGGCGGCCGGGAGCGGTGCCTCAGGAGTCCTGGGTCGCCCCGCCCAGCTCCGCCTTCAACGCGGCCGGGGTGGTGACCGGCATGCGGCAGGTGAAACCGCGGCAGACGTAGGCGGCCGGGGAGCCGCCGACCAGGCCGCGGCCCTCCAGCAGCGGCACCGGCGCGGCCCCGTCGGCGCCGGGCTCCCCGAGCGCGACCACCAGGCCCGGCACGGTGGACGTCAGCGCGGCCCGGTGCAGGGCGGCGGTGGCCGGGTCGTCCGGCGGGCCCACGACGGCCACCTCGACCGGGCCGGAGAGGGCGGCCCGGGCGACGGCCAGCCCCCAGCCGGCGAACCTGGCGTGCTGGGCGGCCAGCACGCTGACCGTGCCGAGGGCCTCCTGCGCGGCCTGGCGGTGCCGCGCGGAGCCGGTCAGCGCCGCGTAGGTGAGCAGGGCCCCGGCCGCGGCGAACCGGCCCGAGGGGGTGGCGTTGTCGGTGGGGTCCTGGGGGCGCTGGAACAGGCGCTCGGCGTCGTCGGCGGTGTCGTAGAAGCCGCCGGAGCCGTCGGAGAAGCGGTCGAGCACCGTCTCCAGCAGCGTCCCGGCGTGCCGGAACCAGCGGGCCTCCCCGGTCACCGAGTAGAGCGCGAGCAGCCCCTCCGCCACGTCCGCGTAGTCCTCCAGGACCCCCGCGTTGGCGCCGGCCCGGCCGTCGCGCGAGGTGCGCAGCAGCCGGTCGCCGTCGAGGTGAACCTCCTCCAGCAGGACGGCCGCGTCCCGGGCCGCGGCCACCAGGTCGGGCCGGTCGAACAGCGCCCCGGCCTCGGCGAGCGCGGCGACGGCCAGGCCGTTCCAGGCGGCGACCACCTTGTCGTCCCGGCCGGGCCGCACCCGCCGGGCGCGGGCGTCCAGCAGGGCGGCGCGCACGCGCGCGAAGCGCTCGGGGTCGTCGGGGTCGTCGAGGAGCTGGAGCACCGAGGTGCCGTGCTCGAACGTCCCGGTCACCTCGAAGGTCCGGACCGCCCAGTCGCCGTCGTCGGCGCCGAGGACCTCGCGCAGCTGCTCGGGCGTCCAGACGTAGAACCTGCCCTCCACGCCCTCGCTGTCGGCGTCCAGGGCCGAGGCGAAGCCGCCCTGCGGGGTGCGCATCTCGGACAGCAGCCAGTCCGCGGTCTCCAGCGCCACGCGCCTGCCCAGCACCGAGCCCGTGGCGCGCCACCAGTGCGCGTAGACCCGCAGCAGCAGCGCGTTGTCGTAGAGCATCTTCTCGAAGTGCGGCACGACCCACGCGGCGTCCACGCTGTAGCGGGCGAAGCCCCCGGCGAGCTGGTCGTAGATCCCGCCTCTGGCCATGGCCTCCAGCGTGCGCCCGGCCATGTCGAGGGCCTGGCGCCCGCCGTGCCGGAGCAGGAACTCCAGCACCATCGACGGCGGGAACTTGGGCGCCCCGCCGAACCCGCCGCGGACCGGGTCGAAGGACTCCGCCAGGTTGCGCACCGCCGCGTCCAGGGTCTCGGCCGAGGGGACCGGCCCGGTGGGGAAGGCCGCGCGCTCGTTCAGTGCCTCGACGATCTTCGCCCCCTGGGTGAGCACGGCCTCGCGGTCGTTCTTCCAGGCGTTGGAGACCCCGACGAGCAGGCGCTGGAACTGCGGCCGGGGGAAGTAGGTGCCGGTGTAGAAGGGGTGGCCCTCCGGCGTGGCGAAGACCGTCATCGGCCACCCGCCCTGGCCGGTCATCGCCTGCGTGGCCGTCATGTAGACGGCGTCGACGTCCGGCCGCTCCTCGCGGTCGACCTTCACGTTGACGAAGAGCTCGTTCATCAGCTCGGCGGTGCCGGGGTCCTCGAACGACTCGTGCGCCATGACGTGGCACCAGTGGCAGGCGGAGTAGCCCACGCTGACCAGCAGCGGCACGTCCCTCCGCCGAGCCTCGGCGAAGGCGTCCGGGCCCCACTCGAACCAGTGGACCGGATTGTCGGCGTGCTGGAGCAGATAGGGACTGGTGGCGTCCTTCAGCCGGTTCATGGCGACCCCTCCCGCGAGCGAGGCGCGGGCCCTGTCCGCCCGCGTGCACGGGGTCCTACCCGCACGTCCACCCACCCTAGACCGGTGCGGCCGTCCGGCGCGGTCGCGGGGCGGTGGTTCCGCCCGGCGGCAGGTCGCGCGGGCGGCCGCTTACGCGGCGCACGGTGCGCGGGCGGTCGGTTACGCGGTGCGCGGGCGCGCGGGTGGGCGGGCGCTGCGGCCACCGCGTGGTCCGGCGGGGCCGCGGGACGATCCCCGCCTGTCCCTCCCGGCGGAGGGACGATCCCCGCCTGTCCCTCCCGGTGGAGGAGAGACAGGCGTAGGCTGGCGAGACGTGGACCTCGACTTCGTCTGTGTGCACGCCGGCCGCCCGGCCGCCGGGCTGACCCGGCGCGACGTCGCCCGCGCGCTGCTCGCCGTGCCCTCGGGGGTGGCGCTGGTGGCCCTCGCCGACCTGCGGCGCGCGATGCTGGCGGCGGGCAACCCGCTGTCGGCGCCCTTCTGGGAGTCCGCCCGCACGACGCTGAGCGCGATCGAGTCGGGGAACGCGACGATCGGCGACGTGCAGCGGTGGCTGGAGTCCACCGGCACCGAGCCGCTGCTGCTGACCCGGAGCCTGTTCGTCTGGCCGGAGGAGGACGAGCGGGGCCCGGTCGCCGCGGAGATGTACGGCCGGCTGGTCTCCCACCTGGAGGAGCAGATCGCCGCCGGGGTGATCGACCCGGACGCGCTCGCCCGCGGCGACTCCGGAGCCCGCAGGGCCTACGAGGAGCTGCAGGAGCACTGGCTGGCCGGCCCGCTGCCGGACGGCAGGGTCCCGGCGGCGGCGGTCGACGAGGAGCAGGACGAGGAGCTGTTCGCCGCCTGGGACGAGGAGGAGGCCTTCGCCCTCGACGAGCTGCGGCGCATCCTCGCCGAGCTGCCCGACCCGGTGCGGCCGGAGGCCGAGCTGCGGGCCGCGGGCGCGCGGCTGCGCCGGGTGCTGTCCGAGCCCGGATACCCGGGGAACGTGCTGCGGGCGTGCGCCGGCTACTGCGACGGGCCGCTGCCCGGCGACGACGAGGAGCTCTGGCTGTCCGTCACGGCGGGCGTCGCCGGACCGGTCGCCGACCTGCCGGAGGACGACGACACGGTCGAGGAGTTCACCGACCTCGAAGCGGGGCTGAGCCCCGAGGACTCCGCGCTGGCCTCGCTGTGCGCGATCCACCACGCGGACTGGCTGGCCGCGGTGGCCGCCCTGGCCAGGCGCGGCCCCGGGGTGCTGGCCTCGCCGGAGCGGATCGCCCGGTTCATCGCCGAGTCCGACGACATCGACGTGGACATGGACGAGCCGGAGGACCTGGCGGCGACCGAGACGCTGTTCGGCTCGGTCGCGCCGCTCTGGAAGACGCTGGGGATCGTCGACGGCAGCGGGATCCTCACCCCGCTGGGCCACTGGGGCCTGCCCCGGGCGCTGGAGCGCGCCTGGTCGGCGACGGACGCGCTCGGCGACTGAGCGCGGTCTCGGTGCGCGGGCCTACTTGGCCCGGGCGGCGCCGTCCGGCTTCCTGTCCCGCCCGGCCTGCTCGGTCTCGGAGGGAAGTTCGATTCTCGAGATCTGCTTCCTCATCGACTTGACGAGCAGGAAGAGCGCGAGCCCTATCGCCGCCACGACGAGGAAGCCCAGCAGGCCCGGGCTGACGTCGGCCGGGTCGAAGGTGTCGAGAGCAATCACGCTTCCAGTCTGCCACCGCGGACCCGTGGTCGTGTCAGTGGCAGGCCGGGGTCACCTCGTCGGCGTGGATCCCGGCGAACAGGTCGTCCTCGGGAAGCTCGGTGTCCACCAGGGAGCGCGCCAGGTGGTAGTCCTCGGTCGGCCAGACCTCCTGCTGGAGCTCGCGCGGGCAGACGAACCAGAAGCCGTCCGGGTCCACCTGGGTGGCGTGCGCGAGCAGCGCCCGGTCGCGGACCTCGAAGTAGTCGGCGCAGGGGATGCGGCTGGTCACCGGCCACTTCTGCGGGCGGTCCTCCCAGCGGGCGATCCAGTCGGCGTACGGCGAGCCCATGCCGCGCGCGGTCATGGCCTCGTGCAGCGCCTCGAACCGCTCCTTGGTGAAGCCCATGTGGTAGTAGAGCTTCAGCGGCTGCCAGGGCTCGCCGGCCTCGGGGTAGCGGTCGGGGTCGCCCGCCGCCTCGAAGGCCTCCACGGAGACGCGGTTGGTCATGATGTGGTCCGGGTGCGGGTAGCCGCCGTCGTCGTCGTAGGTGAGGATGACGTGCGGCCTGAACTCGCGCACCGCCGCGACCAGGGGGGCCGCGGCGACCTCCAGCGGCTGGAGGGCGAAGCACCCCTCGGGCAGCGGCTCGCTCTCGTCCTCCGGCAGACCGGAGTCGACGAAGCCGAGGAAGCGCTGCTCCACCCCGAGGATCTCCCGCGCCCGCTCCATCTCCTGGCGGCGGACCTCGCCGATGTTCTCCAGGATCTCCGGCCGGTCCATCTTGGGGTTCAGGATCGAGCCGCGCTCCCCTCCGGTGAGGGTGCACACGAGCACGTCCACGCCTTCGGCCACGTAACGCGCCATCGTGGCGGCGCCCTTGCTCGACTCGTCGTCAGGATGCGCGTGAACGGCCATCAGCCTCAGCGGTGCACTCACGGGCTCGACGTCTCCTCTTCAACGTTCAACGGTGCCGCTCGGATCCCCGCGCCTCGCGGGTTGGCCTGGATCACTCCAGGGAGAGGCTAGTTTCTCTATGGCGGTCGCGGGGGCGGGGCCCCCGCGAGGGACAATTGTCTCGGATAACGCCGAGGTAGTGCAGGGAGATTCCGTCATGGCCACCAGTGAGGCCGACCAGGGCCGGTTCGAGGGCCCCGTCCTCGGCACCCCCGGTGACGTCCCCGACCGCCCGGAGCGCGGGGGGCGCTTCGTGGTGCACGTGGTGATCGCGATCCTGTGCGCGGTCACCGCGGGAGGCTGGGGTTACGTGATGTGGGCGGCCAAGGGCGAGACCGAGGTCATCAACCAGGTCATCGCCTTCGACGTCGACCACGGGGAGTACGCGGAGATCACCTTCGAGGTGATCAAGCCTGACGACCGCGCGGCGGTCTGCCGGCTGCACGCCATGGACGTCGGCCATGCGGAGGTCGGGAGCCGCGAGGTGGAAATACCCGCTGGTGAGGGGTATGTCAGGCTTACTGAACGGCTACAGATCAGTGCTCCGGCGACCTCCGCCGATGTCGAGTACTGCTATCTCGTATAGTGAGACATTTGGGGAAGCGTTCGAGCGGTTAACTTGTTAGCCTTTCGAGATTCGATCGTCCGCTACCCAAGCACGATGCCCCACAGAGGAAGCACAAGGAGAACCCGTGGCCGACTCCCACACCGAGAGCGTCACCTGGCTGACTCAGGAGGCGTACGACCGCCTCAAGCAGGAGTACGAATACCTCTCGGGGCGCGGGCGCGTCGAAATCGCCAAGAAGATCGAGGCCGCCCGGGAGGAAGGCGATCTGAGGGAGAACGGCGGCTACCACGCCGCCAAGGACGAGCAGGGCAAGATGGAGGCCCGCATCTTCCACCTCCGCCAGATCCTGGACACCGCCAAGGTCGGCGAGGCGCCGCGCACCGAGGGTGTCGTCGGCCCGGGCATGACCGTCACCGTGCGCTTCGAGGGCGACGACGAGGAGGTCACCTTCCTGCTGGCCTCCCGCGAGGAGAGCGGCGCCCCGATCGACGTCTACTCGCCCAAGTCCCCGCTCGGTGCGGCGATCAACGGCAAGAAGGTCGGCGAGAAGGCCTCCTACACGATGCCGAACGGCCGCTCCAACACCGTGGAGATCCTGGAGGCCGTGCCGTACAACGGCGGCAACTGACCCGCGGGCGACCACCGATCCGCCGGGGCCCGGGCCCCGGCGGATCGCCATGTCCGCCAGGCCTTTCCCATCCCCTCATGTGACCATGATGCGGGTACGGAGTGTTTTGACGTCTTCGCCTGCATCCAGGCGTGATGTACGGCAGGCTCGTAGGGCTGGACTCCCGCGGGGGAGCGCCACCGGGTGGAAGGGGAGGCCGACGTGTTCGAGCGGCGGGCGCGTGTCCCCGCGGTGATCCGGGAGGTCCGCGGCGACCTCGCCTACGGCCCCCCGCTCAGCCTCAGGCACGGCCGGCGGAGCATCGGCATGCTGGGGCAGGTGGTCCCGGCCCTGGCGGTCCTCGTGGTCGCCGTGCTGACGGCGGACATCGTGGTGCTGGGCCAGATGGCGGGGGAGCGGGGCCCGGAGACCGTCGCCGTGCGCCGGCCCGCGGAGCGGGCCCCGGCGGGCCGGGCCGTGCCGACCGGGGTGCCGACCGGGGTGCCGGCCGTCCCGCCCACCGCCGTGCCGGCGGCGCCCCCGGCCGTCGCCCCGCTCACCGGGACGCGCGAGGCCAGCCTGTTCGTGGTCGCGCACCGTCCGCTGAGCTCGGCCGTGGTGGCGAGGGCGGCCCGGATCAAGGGGGTCCGCGCGATCGAGCGCGCCGACGCGGCCGAGGTCGTCCTGGACGGCAAGCGGGTGCACGCCCTGGGGGTGGACCCCTCGACGTTCCGCGCGTACACGCCCCGGCCGACCGCCAGGTCCGACAGGCTCTGGCAGAACGTCGCGGCCGGTGAGATCGCCGTCTCCTTCGTCCTCGGCAACGACGGGGGCATGGAGCTGGGCAAGGTCGTCACCAGCGGCGGGCGCAGCCTGCGGGTGGGCGCCTATGCGACGATGGGCATGGGCGCGGTCGACGCCGTGGTCTCCCGGCGGACGGCCCGCGAGCTCGGCATCCCGGAGAACAACGCCCTGGTGATCAGCGCCCCGCGCGCCGACCCGGCCCGGATCCGCGCCGCCCTGCTCGAGATCCTGCCCTCCGGCAGCCAGGTCGTCCCGGTCGACCCGGTCTACGCGCCCTCCTCGGGCGGGGCCGGGTCCTCCCCGGCGTTCCTGACCGCCGCCCAGGTGCGGACCGCGCTCACCGCGGCGGCCGGCAAGATCGGCCGGCCGTACGTCTGGGGAGCCGAGGGGCCGGACGCCTTCGACTGCTCCGGCCTGGTCCAGTGGGCCTACGCGCAGGCGGGCGTGCGGCTGCCCCGGGTGACGCACCAGCAGTTCGTCGCCGGCCCGCAGGTCCCGCTCGCCGAGGCGCAACCGGGTGACCTGCTGTTCTGGCGCCACGATCCGACCAACCCCGGATACGTCTCGCACGTGGCGATCTACTGGGGCGACGGGAAGATGCTGCACGCGCCGCGGACCGGTGACGTAGTCAAGCTGGTCCCCGTCACCACGAGGAACTTCGCCGGGGCCGTGCGGGTCAGCCCGCAGGCCGCAGCCCTGGTCCCCTGAGCTCCGGGGCCGTGCGGGCCGGCCCGCACGGCCGCCGCTGGTCCGCTGAGCGCCGGGGCCCGGGAGCGGGCGGTGACGGAGGCGGGCCGGGGAGCGGCCGCCGAGGAGGATCATCCACCGACGCCTCTCCTGGTGTCCTTCTTCCAAGCGATGTAATCTTCATTACATGGAAAGCAGAGAAGCAGAGGCGGTGCTGCGCGGGTGGTTCGCGGGACGGCTGCCCGACGACTGGTTCCAGGAGGCGCCGGAGATCACCCTGGACCGGGAGGAGATCGCGGTGGTGGGCGTCCTGCGCCCGCCCGCGGTGGGTGAGGAGGCGACCGCCGCCGAACGGGCCGCCGCGCTGGAGGGGGCCGCGCAGCGCTTCCGGGAGGAGACCCGGGAGCGGCGCATCGAGATCGCCCGGGAGGCCGAGCACAGGTTCCGGCGGAAGGTGTCCTGGGGCGTCCGGGTGGGCGACCGGAAAGTGATGTTCACCACACTTTCCGTCCCTGTCATGACCCGGCTCCGCCAGTCCGAGCGCCTGGTCCTGGACACCCTGGTGGCCGCGGGCGTGGCGCGCAGCCGCAGTGACGCGCTCGCCTGGTGCGTGCGGCTGGTGGGCAGGCACGCCGACTCCTGGCTGGCCGATCTGAGGGAGGCGCTGCAGCAGGTCGACCGGATCCGCGCCGCGGGGCCCGACACCGCTTCCTGAGCCCGGCCAGGGAAAAGGGCGCGGTAAGTGGTCTGAACCTCTGCGGGAATTGGTTTAGACCTCCCCGAGTGGCCTATACCAATTGCGGAAGCGGTTTATTTAAACACGCTTCGAGTGGGTAGGGAAAAGCAATCATCACGGCCCCTGCCAGCTCATACGCCTGTCGATGGGACCGGAGGCGGGGCCTGGAGGAAGGGTCCGGAGCGAATTAACTGGTCTACGCCAATTGGATCGCTTCCGGTTTCTTCCTCATGATGATTTCGCCCTGAGAAGCGTAAGGAGCCGCCACAGTGACCGCAACGGTTGACGTATCCGCCCCCAGCCCGACCACCCACAAGGAGCTGATCGCCTGGGTCAAGGAGATCGCCGAGCTGACCCGCCCGGACCGGATCGAATGGTGCGACGGCTCCGAGGCGGAGTGGACGCGCCTGACGAACCTGCTGGTCGAGCAGGGCACGTTCAAGCGCCTGGCCAAGCGGCAGAACAGCTTCTACGCGGCCTCCGACCCCACCGACGTCGCCCGGGTCGAGGACCGCACCTACATCTGCTCCGAGAAGGAGGAGGACGCCGGGCCGACCAACAACTGGATCGCCCCCGCCGAGATGCGCGCGACCTTCGGCGAGCTGTTCGCCGGATGCATGCGCGGGCGCACCATGTACGTGGTCCCGTTCTGCATGGGCCCGCTCGGCGGGGAGATCTCCCAGCTCGGGGTCGAGATCACCGACTCGCCCTACGTCGTCGTGTCGATGCGGATCATGACCCGGATGGGCGAGCCCGCGCTCCGGCTCATCGAGGAGCGCGGCGACTTCGTCAAGGCCGTGCACTCGGTCGGCGCGCCCCTGGAGCCCGGCCAGGCCGACGTGCCGTGGCCGTGCAACTCCACCAAGTACATCAGCCACTTCCCCGAGACCCGCGAGATCTGGTCGTACGGCTCCGGCTACGGCGGCAACGCCCTGCTCGGCAAGAAGTGCTACGCGCTGCGCATCGCCAGCACCATGGCCCGCGACGAGGGCTGGCTGGCCGAGCACATGCTCATCCTCAAGCTCACCCCGCCGGAGGGGGAGACCCGCTACATCGCGGCGGCCTTCCCGTCCGCGTGCGGCAAGACCAACCTGGCCATGCTCCAGCCGACGATCCCCGGCTGGAAGGTCGAGACGATCGGCGACGACATCGCCTGGATGCGCTTCGGCGAGGACGGCCGGCTGTACGCGATCAACCCGGAGGCGGGCTTCTTCGGGGTCGCGCCCGGCACCGGCGAGTCCACCAACGCCAACGCGATCAAGACGCTCTGGGGCAACAGCATCTTCACCAACGTCGCCCTCACCGACGACGGCGACGTGTGGTGGGAGGGCCTGACCGACGAGCCCCCGGCGCACCTGACCGACTGGAAGGGCCGCGACTGGACGCCGGACAGCGACGAGCCGGCCGCCCACCCCAACGCCCGGTTCACCACCCCCGCGGGCCAGTGCCCGACCATCGCCCCCGAGTGGCAGGACCCCGAGGGCGTGCCGATCTCGGCCATCCTCTTCGGCGGGCGCCGCGCCACGGCCGTCCCGCTCGTCACCGAGGCGCGCAGCTGGAACCACGGCGTCTTCATCGGGGCGAACATCGCCTCCGAGAAGACCGCCGCCGCCGAGGGCAAGGTCGGCGAGCTGCGCCGCGACCCCTTCGCGATGCTGCCGTTCTGCGGCTACAACATGGGCGACTACTTCGGCCACTGGATCGAGATCGGCAGGCGCGAGGGCGCGCGGCTGCCGCGCATCTACTACGTGAACTGGTTCCGCAAGAACGCCGAGGGCGAGTTCATCTGGCCCGGCTTCGGTGAGAACAGCCGCGTGCTCAAGTGGATCGTGGACCGCCTCAACGGCCGCGCCGAGGCCGTCGAGACGCCCATCGGCCTGCTCCCGGCCGAGCTGGACACCGAGGGCCTCGACCTGTCCGCCGACGACCTGAGGACGCTCCTGTCGGTGGACGAGGAGGTCTGGAAGGAGGAGGCGAAGCTCATCCCGTCCTTCTTCGAGACCTTCGGCGACCACCTGCCCAAGGAGCTCTGGGACGAGTACAACGCCCTGGTCGAGCGCCTGGGCTGAGCACGGCCCGCGGGCGGGGGCCTCGCCCCGCCCACCCGCCGGCAGGGCCGGGAGCCGCGATCCCGCCGGCGGAGCGACCGAACCGAGACCTGCGGCGCGAAACTTCCGCGCGGCCCCGGACGTCTACCTGACAAACGGGGCACCCGCCCCTTCCCCCTTCGAGGAGGCGGACGTGGGAGTCGCACTGGTCGTCATCGCCTTCGTCCTGCTCGGGGCCGTGATCGTCACGGCCGCCATCGCGAGCGGCCGGCAGGGAGCCGTCCGCTCGGCCGCCGGCCGCCACCACGGTCAGGCGATCACCCCCTACCATCTGGCCTACCTGTCCGGCGGGCCGCGCCGTACGGTCAACACCGCCCTGGCCATGCTGGCCAGGGGCGGCGGCATCCGGGTCGCGCGCGGCGGGCGGATCGGCCTGGTGGCCGGGGCGCCGCCGTCCCCGGACGGCATCGAGCAGGCGGTCCTGTCGTTCCTCGCCGACCGCTCCGGCAACTGCACGGTGGGGGAGGTGCGTCGGGGGGTGGCCGAGGGGCCCGCGATGGCGTCCCTGCGCGACCACCTGACGGACATGGGCCTGCTGGTGCCCGACGGCGCGCTGGCCGGGGCGCACAGGGCGCTGCGGCTCCTCCTGGCCCTGTCACTGGCCGCGCTCCTGCTGGTGCCCGTCTCCTTCGTCCTGCTCGCCGTGGGCGCCGCCGGAGCAGCGGGCGGCGTCGCGGTGGCGGTCGGCGCGTCGGCGGCCCTGGCCGGCCTGATCGCCTACGGCGTGCAGCGCGCCTCCCTGCGCAACGTGCTCACCCGCGCCGGGCGCGGTGTGCTCGACTCCGCCCGGCGCGTGCACGTCCGCGGCGCCCGCCCGGCCCAGGCCGACCTGGCCTTCGCGGTCGGCGCCCCGGTCGCCCTGTACGGCCTGAGCGAGATCGGCGACCCCTCCGTCGAGGAGGAGCTGAAGAAGGACGACGGCGGCGCCTCCGCCGTGGTGGGCGGCGCGTGCGGCGGCGGCTCGGGAGGCTCCGGAGACGTCTCCTACGGCGGCGGGGACTTCGGCTCCGGCTGGGGAGGCGGTGACTCGGGCGGCGGTTCCGGCTGCGGCGGTGGCGGCGGAGGGTGCGGCGGTGGCGGCTGCGGGGGCGGCTGATGACGCGCGACCCCCGTACGGCCCGGCGTGACCCCCGTGCGGCCACGCGACACCCCGCGCGACCCCGCGCGACCCGGAACCGGCGCGGCGCCGGGACGTCCCGGACGCCGCGCCCCGCGGCCCTGGAGGACCTGTGGAATCCCTCATCGGAATCGTGATCATCGGCGGAGTCCTCGTCGCCCTGCTGGTGCTCGCGGTGAGCGCGCGGCGTGGCAGGCCGCCCGCCGGACCGCGGCGCGGCGGCTCCGGCGCCCGCAGGCCGCGGCGCGGCGGGTCCGCGCACTCGTCCGACGGCGGCTGGAGCTGGGGAGGCGACTCCGGCGGTGACTCGGGCGGCGGTGGCGGCGGTGAGTGAGCGGCTCGGCGTCGGGATCGGCTGGCGGCCAGAGATCGACCTGACCGTGGAGCGGCTGCCCGGCGTCGACTTCGTCGAGGTCATCGCGGAGAACGTGCGCCCGGACCGGTTGCCGGAGTCGCTGCGGGTGCTCCGCGCCCGGGGCGTGCCGGTGATCCCGCACGGGGTCGGGCTGGGGCTGGGCGGCGCCGAGCCGCCCGAGCCGGACCGGCTGGCGCACCTGGCGGCGTGCGCGGAGGTGCTCGGCGCGCCGCTGGTCAGCGAGCACGTGGCCTTCGTGCGGGCGGGCGGGCTGGAGGCGGGCCACCTGCTCCCGGTCCCGCGCACCCGCAGGGCCCTTGCGGTGTTGGCGGAGAACGTACGGCGGGCGCAGGACGCCCTCCCGGTCCCGCTGGCCCTGGAGAACGTCGCGGCCCTGTTCGGCTGGCCGGAGGACGAGATGACCGAGGCGGAGTTCCTCGGCGAGCTGGTGGACAGGACCGGCGTCAAGCTCCTGGTCGACGTGGCCAACCTCTACACCAACCAGGTCAACCTGGGCCTGCCGGCGGTCGGCGCGCTGGACGCCCTGCCGCTGTCCGAGCTCGCCTACGTCCACGTCGCCGGCGGCCACGAGCACGGCGGAGTCTGGCACGACACGCACACCGCGCACGTCCCCGACGAGGTCCTCGCGGTCCTGTCGGAGCTGTGCGCCCGGGTGGACCCGCCCGGGGTGCTGCTGGAGTGGGACGCCGACTACCCGAGCGACGAGGCCCTGGCCGCCGAGCTCGGCCGCATCCGCGGGGCGATGGCCCGTGGCTGAGGGCGGGCCGCGCCCCGCGGCGGCGGCCGGGCCCGGGACGGGGGGTGCTGAGCCGCCCGGGACCGAAGAAGGGCGTCCCCGGCCGCCGGGGACGGATGAGGACCGCAGGGAGCTCGCGAGGGCGCAGGCGGAGCTGCTGGCCGCCCTGGTGGCGGGGGCGGGGGCGCCGGCGGGCTTCGACGCCGGTCGGCTGCGGATCCAGACGGCGAGCCTGATCGCCAAGCGGAGGAGCGTGGTGGCCCGGCTCCGTCCGGACCTCGCCGCGGCCCTCGCCGGAGACTTCGCGGAGGAGTTCGCCGCCTACGCCCGCAGCCGTCCCAAGCCGCCGGGCGGCTACCGGGCCGACGCCGGGGAGTTCGCCGAGCACCTCAGGCGGACCGGGCGGATCGCCGCGGGACCCGCTGAGCCGACCGGGCCCGCCGTGCCCTCCGCGGGCCGCCCGCCGACCGCGGACCGGCCGGACCGGCGGCCCCGTCCCCCCGGCCGGTGGGCCCGGCTGACCTGGTGGCTGGGCGGCGGCCGGTGATGAAGGGGACGTTTTGCCGGGCCGGGGAAGGATACGCTCCCTGACGTGGGGCAACTTCGCTGCGTTGATGGATCATGCCTGACCGTCACGCCGGTGGCGTGCCTGGACAGCGTCGGCGAGCCGTACGAGGTCACGCTGGAGCTGCGCCGCGACGGCGTGCCGTACGGGACGGTGGGGGAGCGGTGCGGCTGGTTCCTCGCCCGGCTGGCGGGGCGGGTCGCCGAGGCCCGCGCCGACCGGCAGGAGCGGTGGCCCGACCCGGACGACCGCTTCCCCGAGCCGCCGGGCCGCTCGGAGGACGGAGAACTGTTCGTCTTTCGTTACCGGAGCCGGAAGTCCGTGCTCGGCGGGGGCGAGCTCCGCTGCCGGCTGCGCACGGCCCCCATCTGGACGCCCGGCGAGCGCGGGGGCCCGGGCACATGGCGGCTGACCCGTCGGGCGCTGCTGGAGGCGTGGGGGAGCGGCGGGGCGGGGATGCGGGCCGTGCTGACCTCCGCCGAACTGGGCGTCTTCGTGGAGGGGCTCGTCGAGGAGGCCGAGGAGTGCCTGCGGTCGCGGGTGCCGGGCGGCGCCGCCCGCACCTGAGCGGGTGGCGGCGGGACGGGAACGCCCGGCGCCGCGGCGGGACGGGGGCGTACGGCGCCGCGGCGGTCCGGCCGTATGAGCCGAGAGGTGCCGGAAGCGGGCGATAATTGCCTGTCGGCGTCCGCAGGCGACGGGCGCTCCCGGGAAGGAATCCACCACATGGGCGTGCGTGATCTCGTCTACCGGCTGTACGAGCGCCGGCTGGAAGCCAAGCTGTCCCGCAACCCCGACATGATCCCCCGTCATGTCGGCGTCATCGTGGACGGCAACCGCCGCTGGGCCCGCGCGATGGGCATCGACGACGTCAGCCGGGGGCACCGCAAGGGCGCGGACAAGATCTCCGAGCTGCTCTGCTGGTGCCGCGAGGCGGGTGTCGAGGTCGTCACCGTGTGGCTGCTGTCCAGCGAGAACATCAACCGCTCCAAGGACGAGCTCGAGCCCCTCATGAAGATCATCGAGGATGTGGTCCAGGAGCTCGTGGCGGCGGGCTGGCACATCAAGCCGATGGGGGCGCTCGATCTGCTGCCCGATCACACGGCGCGTGTCCTCAAAGAGGCAAAAGAAGCCACATCGCACCGTCCAGGTTTGATTGTGAACGTTGCGGTTGGGTATGGAGGAAGGCGTGAGATCGCTGATGCGGTGCGCTCCCTCCTCGTGGAGCACGCCAGCAAGGGCGCGACCATCGAGGAGCTGGTCGAGGTCCTCGACGTGGAGCACATCGCGGAGCATCTCTACACGCGCGGCCAGCCCGACCCGGACCTGGTCATCCGGACCTCGGGAGAGCAGCGGCTCTCCGGATTCCTGCTCTGGCAGAGTGCCCACTCCGAGTTCTACTTCTGCGAGGCCTACTGGCCTGACTTCCGCAGAATCGACTTCCTGCGGGCCCTCCGCTCCTACGCCGCGCGGCACCGTCGGTACGGCACCTGAAACACAACGTGAAACCTGTCTTTCGGTCATGTTCGACCCATTGGACGGGGGGTATTCAGGACGTACCGTAAGAAGTAGGCAAGCGCAGCTCGCCTACTCCGGAGAGGGCCCGCCTTTGCGTCACGATCTGCCGAGGGGGGCCGGTCACCGGTGCCCGCTCGGCATGCCGCGAGCGCGGGTCCGGGTCCGGTCCGCATCCCAGCTCATGGCAGGGTGCCCACCAGGGCGCCCGGGGGAGAACGCGTGGCACACCCTTCGTCCGCATCCACGTCACCGGCCGGCGACCGGAAGACGTACGTCCTGGACACCTCGGTCCTGCTGGCCGACCCGGCGGCGATAAGCCGGTTCGCCGAGCACGAGGTCGTCCTCCCGATCGTCGTCATCACCGAGTTGGAGGCCAAGCGCCACCACCCCGAGCTCGGCTACTTCGCGCGCAAGGCGCTGAGGCTCCTCGACGACCTGAGGGTGACCCACGGACGTCTGGACGAGCCCATGCCGATCGGCGAGGGCACCATCCGGGTCGAGCTCAACCACAGCGACCCGTCCATCCTGCCCGCCGGATTCAGGCTCGGCGACAACGACACCCGCATCCTGACCGTCGCGCGCTCCCTGGCCGCCGAGGGGCACGACGTGGTGCTCGTCTCCAAGGACCTCCCGATGCGGATCAAGGCCGCCTCCGTCGGGCTGGCAGCCGAGGAGTACCGCGCGGAGCTCGTCATGGAGTCCGGCTGGACGGGCATGGCCGAGCTGCAGGTGCCGGAGGAGGACGTCGAGGCGCTCTTCGAGCGCGGCACCGCCGACGTGGCCGAGGCCCGCGACCTGCCGACGCACACCGGCCTGCGGCTGCTGTCGGCCCGGGGCTCGGCGCTGGGCCGGGTGCTGCCGGACAAGTCCGTCCGGCTGGTCCGCGGCGACCGCGAGGTGTTCGGCGTGCACGGCCGCTCCGCCGAGCAGCGCATCGCCCTCGACCTGCTCATGGACCCCGAGGTCGGCATCGTCTCGCTGGGCGGCCGGGCGGGCACCGGCAAGTCCGCGCTGGCGCTCTGCGCGGGCCTGGAGGCGGTGCTGGAGCGCCGCCAGCACCGCAAGGTCATCGTCTTCCGCCCGCTGTACGCCGTGGGCGGCCAGGAGCTGGGCTACCTGCCCGGCTCCGAGAACGAGAAGATGGGCCCGTGGGCGCAGGCCGTCTACGACACCCTGGGCGCGGTCACCACGCCCGAGGTGATCGAGGAGGTCATCGACCGGGGCATGCTGGAGGTGCTCCCGCTCACCCACATCCGCGGCCGCTCGCTGCACGACGCCTTCGTGATCGTCGATGAGGCGCAGTCGCTGGAGCGCGGGGTGCTGCTGACGGTGCTGAGCCGGATCGGCGCCAACTCCCGGGTCGTGCTCACCCACGACGTCGCGCAGCGCGACAACCTGCGGGTGGGCCGGCACGACGGCGTGGTCGCGGTGGTGGAGAAGCTCAAGGGCCATCCGCTGTTCGCGCACGTCACGCTGACCCGCTCGGAGCGCTCGCCGATCGCCGCGCTGGTCACCGAGATGCTGGAGGACTTCACGCTGTAGGCCCGGCGGGCCCTCGCCGCCGCTCTGCGCCGGGACCGCCCCGGCGCAGAGCCGGGGCGCCCGGCGGGCGGGGGCGGCGGGCCGTGCCGTACGGCTCCCGCCCGGCCCCGTCACGGGGGCAGGCGCACCCCCCTGCCCGCCAGGTCCTGATACTCGAAGCAGGTGTGCTCCCCCAGCGACTCCGGGGCGCCGGGGAAGAGCCGGGTGATCTCGACGCTCCAGATGCTGGCCTGCTTGTTCTGCCGGACGGTGCAGGTGATCTGGGCGAGCCCCAGCCGGTTGGGCCTGCCGTCGCCCGTGATGATCACGTTCAGCCGGTAGCCGAGGTCGCCCTTGGGCGCGCCGGGCTGACCGCCCTCGGTGTAGCGGGTGGTCTTGATGTCGTAGTAGTCGAACTCGGTCAGCGCGCTGGTGAGGTGGGGCCGGGGAGGCTGCCTGCCGGCGCGGAAGAGGGTCTTGACGATGTTCTCGGTCGAGTCCGAGGTCACCGGGACCTGCGCGGGTTCCAGTTTCCCGTCGCGGACGAGGTACACCGTCACCCAGGTCGGGCTGTAACTGATCACCGGAGGGCGGCCCAGGTCCCGCACCCCGGTGGGGGTGATGCCGCATCCCGCGGCCACCGCCAGCACGGCCGCCGTCAGCAGGACCGCGAGGAACGCCGCGCGGGCGGCGGGGCGGTGCGCGGGCGGAGGGTCGCAGGCGCTCATGCGGGCGGCAGCCAGACCGTGAAGAGCGTGCCCGGCCGCTGCGGGCGCACCGAGATCGTGCCGCCGTGCAACTGGGCGTTGGAGCGGGCGATGGACAGGCCGAGACCGCTGCCGTCCCCCCTCGTGCCGGCCTTGTAGAAGCGGTTGAACACGTACGGCAGGTCGGCCGGGGGGATGCCCTTGCCGTGGTCGCGCACCTTCACCTCCAGACCGTGGGCGGTGGTGCGGGCGGTCACCACGACGGGCCGCTCACCGTGGCGCAGGGCGTTGCCGACCAGGTTGGCGACGATGACGTCGAAGCGCCGGGGGTCGGCGGTGAACGCCAGTCCCTCGGGGACGTTCACCTCCACCTGCTCCGTCCAGCCGCGCATCTCCAGGCAGTCGCGGACCGCGTCGGCGATGCTCACGGTCTCCAGGCTGAGCACGGCCGTGCCCGAGTCGAACCGGCTCGCCTCGATGAGCTGCTCCACCAGGGTGCGGAGCCGTTCGATCTCGCGCAGCACCAGCCGGACGGCGGTGGCCGGCTCGGGGGGCAGCCGCTCGGCCTCCTCGGAGAGCATGTCGGTCACCGCGGTCATCGCGGTCAGCGGGGTTCGCAGTTCGTGGGAGACGTCGGCCACGAACCGGCGGGACATCGCCTCCAGCGCGCGCAGCTCCGACACGCTCCGCTCCAGCGCGGCGGCGGTGTCGTTGAACGTCGCGGTGAGCTCGGCGAGCTCGTCCCGGCCGCGCACCGGGAGCCGGGTGTCCAGGTGCCCGGCGCCGAGCGCGCGGGCGGCCGAGCCGAGCCGCCGGACCGGCAGCAGCACGCGCCGGGCCGAGACCAGCGCCACGGCGAGCGCGATGGCGAACATGATGGCCCCGGCCGTCGCCATCGGCTGGCGCATGCCGGCCAGCAGCCGCTCCTCCTCGTGGAGGGGGACGAACACGAAGACGCTCATGCCGGTCGGCTGGGGGAGGTGGACGGGCTCCACCCGCCACACGGGGGTGCCGATGACCAGCCACATGCCGCCCCGCATCTCCTGCCGCTTGATCACCATGCGGTCGCCGGCCCGGACCCGGAGATCGGCGGGGACGTCGCCGAGGCCGAAATCCCCGTCCGGGTACAGGTACTCCTCGTAGGTGACCACCACCGCCCGGTTCCGCGCGCGCAGGCTCCGCTGCAGGGCGGAGATCTCCTGGTCGGTCGGGGGGCTGTCGCCCGGCCAGAGCGCGCCGATGGGCAGGCGGGCGCCGGCGAGGGTGTCGCGCACGTCGGCCACCGCGGTCTCCTCGGCCCGCTCGATCACCCGGTTCTTGACGAGTTCGTAGCCGATGCCCGCGACCAGGGAGGAGGCGGTGACGGCGATCAGTGTGAAGGCGGTGACCAGCCGGCCGCGGAGCCCGGTGGACAGGCGCTTCACGGCGGGCTGAACCGGTACCCGAACCCCCGCACGGTGTGGATGAACCTCGGCTCGGCGGGTACGGTCTCGATCTTGGCGCGGATCCGCTGCACGCAGGCGTCCACCAGCCGGGAGTCCCCGGCGTGGGTGTGGTCCCAGACGGCGCGGAGCAGGTATCTGCGGTTGAGCACCTGGCCGGGATGGCGGACCAGCTCCAGCAGGAGCCGGAGCTCGGTGGGGGTCAGGTGGACCTCCCGCCCGGCCAGCGTCACCTTCAGCGCGCCCTTGTCGATCACCAGGTCGCCGAAGGCGACGCGGTCGGAGGAGACGGACTCGGCGCGGCGCAGGACCGCCCGGATCCGGGCGTCCAGCACGCGCGGCTCCACGGGTTTGACCACGTAGTCGTCGGCCCCCGCCTCCAGGCCCACGACCACGTCGAGGTCGTCGCCCCGGGCGGTGAGGAGGATCACCGGCAGCTGGTCCATCTTCCGGATCCGGCGGCACACCTCGACGCCGTCGATCCCGGGCAGCATGACGTCCAGCACGGCGATCTCCGGGCGGCGCGAGCGGAGGTGGTCAAGCGCCTCCTCGCCGGTGGCGTAGGAGGTCACGGAGTGCCCCTGGCGGGCCAGGGCCAGTTCGAGCCCGGTCCGGACCGAGGGGTCGTCTTCGACGAGAAGGATGCCGGCCACCTGGTCATTATTCTTCCAATGCCTCATAACGCCCTCTCCGTCACGAAAATGTGACATCTGGCGCGCAGGGGGCCGGGAAGGCGTAAGGCCTTCTCCCGGGCCGCCTGAGGGGTCCTCGGGGTCGGCCAGGCTGATTCGTGAAGATGTGGCGAAAATCACAATTCGTGGGTCATGTGAAGGAAAAGGCCGGGTAATCAGGTGATCGGTCACGGGCCGGTCGCCGGGGTGCCGAGGGAAAACCTGCCGGATCCTCCGTTCCGGTTGCGGAGCACCCCCCAGGTCAGGGCAAGCTCATAGGTCGTGAGTCCAGGATCGTCGTCCCCCGAGGGAGAGCGCCCGCCGGGCAGAGACCGCCAGGCCGGCCGCTCCCGCCGCGCGTCCAGGAAGCCGGCGAGGAGCGCACCCGAGCAGGAGGCGCCCGTCCCCGGTGCGGCCCCCCGCAGGCGCGGCGGGCTGACGCCCAAGCGCGTGCTCGTCATCGGCGCGGTCACGGTGGTCCTCGTCGGCGGCGGCGCCTACACCGCGCACACCGCGATCCAGAACGCCTCCGCGCCCGCCGCGGAGACGCTCTCCCTGGAGGAGTTCGCCAGGGCGTTCGGCGGCGACCCGTTCGCGCCCGACCCCGAGGCCGACGCGCTCAAGGCCCAGGCCGCCCAGGCGCTCCGCGAGGACGAGCTGAAGCGCGAGCGTGAGGGGCGCAAGCCGCTCAGCCACATCAAGATCGTCAAGGTGGCGCCCGGCGGCGGCGGGTTCGACCCGCAGCAGCTCCCGCCCGGCACCGCCAACCCGACCGGCAACAAGGCCATCGGCAAGCAGATGGTGGAGGAGCGCGGCTGGGGCGGCGAGTGGGGCTGCCTGGAGAAGCTCTGGATGAAGGAGAGCGGCTGGAACGAGCGGGCGATGAACCGCTCCAGCGGCGCCTACGGCATCCCGCAGTCGCTGCCCGGCCACAAGATGGCCAGCGCCGGCGCCGACTGGCAGACCAATCCGGCCACCCAGATCAAGTGGGGGCTCGACTACATCAAGGGCCGGTACGGCTCCCCCTGCGGAGCATGGGCTCATTCCCAGGCCAAGGGCTGGTACTGACCCGCGGGTCCATTCCCCGCCCAAGGGGCGGTACGGAAAGGCCAGGAAGCGGCAGGTCTGCCCGGCCGGGAGTGGTTAGCGCCGCATCCTGGCCGCATGGGCGTGAAGGTCAGCGTGGTGGTGCCGGTCCGGAATCCGGGGGATACGGCCAACGCGTGCATCCACTCGGTGGTCGAGCAGTCGATGTCCTCGGAGGAGTACGAGGTCATCTTCGCCGACGACGGATCGGACGACGGCACCCGGCAGCGCCTGGGCATGGTCGCCGGGGCCTGGCCGAACGTCCGGGTGCTCCACCTGCCGCCCACCGGCTCGCCCATGCGCGGCCGCAACGCGGCCCTGGAGGTCGCCAAGGGCGAGTACGTGTTCCTGATGGGCCAGACCGACCGCCTGGAGCACACCGCCCTGGAGCGGATGTACGAGCGCGCGATGGCGACCGACGCCGACATCCTCGTCGGGCGGCTGGCGGGCGGTGACGGCCCGCCCCCGCGGGCGTTCGAGACCGACCGGGAGCGCGCCGACATCCTCACCGACGGCCTGCTCTCCCTGCTCACCCCGCACAAGCTCTACCGCAGGGCCTTCCTCGCCGACGAGCGGCTCACCTTCCCCGACCCCGGCGGGCGCCTGTCCGAGCAGGCCTTCGTGGTCCGGGCCTACCTGCGGGCGCGCACCATCACCGTCATGGCAGGGGAGGTCTGCTGCCACCTCGGCGAGCCGGTGGAGCCGCCGGTCCCGCCCGCCGTACAGGCGGCGGAGCTGCGCGCGCTGCTCGACGCGGTCGACGAGGCCGTGCCCGACGGGCGCAGGCGCGACCGCATGTACGCGCACTGGTTCCGCACCGCGATCCTGCCGCAGCTCGGCGGGGACGTCTTCAGCCTCTCCTCGCGGGAGCGGTCGGCCACCTTCACGGCCCTGCGCGAGCTGGTCCTGCAGCGCTTCCCCGAGCGGCTCGACCACCGCCTCCCCGTCCACCTGCGCCTGCGCGCCGCGCTGCTGCGCGCCGGCCGCCCCGATCAGCTCGTCATGCTCTCGCAGGCCACCCGCGACACCCACCTGAAGGCCGAGCTGAAGGAGATCACCTGGGAGGGCGGGGTGCTCCGGCTCGGCATCACCATGGAGCTGATGTGGGTCGGCGACACCCCCACCTGCTTCGTCCCGCACGGCGACCGGCTGCTGTGGAAGCCGCCGATCCCGCTGGAGGGGATCCCCTCCCTCGAACGGGTGGCCGACGTCACCGAGGCGGTGGAGCACGCCGGCTTCGACGCCTACCTGCGGCACCGCGACACCGGGATCGTGCACATGCTCCCGGTGACGTCCGCGCCGGTGCGCGTCCCGCACGGCGACCGGGTCCGGGTGCAGGTCACCGGCACCGCCTCGTTCGACGTCTCCGCGACCTTCCTCGGCCAGCCGCTGCCGTCGGGGTTCTGGGAGATCCACGTCCGCATGCACGGCGGGCCGCACCGGGCCCGCGCCCGGGTGACGGGCGAGCCCTTCGCGCACTCCGGCGCGCTGGCCGACTACCCGGAGCGGCCGGTCGTGCCCTGGTGGTGCGAGGAAGGGCTGCCGGGCGTCTGCGTGGAGCCCCCGACGCTCTGCGAGGCCATCGCCCTCGTCTCGCAGGACACCACGACCGTGCGCCGCCGCGACCACGTCTTCTTCGTCGTGCCCGTGCCGTACCTGCCGAAGGACGGCGGCGGCCCCGGCGAGCTGGTGCTGCGCCGGGCGGGCGGGCGGCGGGAGATCTCCGCGCCCGCCCTGGTCGAGCCCGGTGAGCCCGGCGTGCTCGGCGGCCGGCTGGTGGCCAAGGTGCCGACCCGGAAGCTGCCCCAGCGCGACCTGCTGGTCCCCGGCCGATGGACGCCCTTCCTGCGGATGGACGGCCAGGAGACCGGCCTCCGCTTCCGCGTGCGGATGCGCCGCCTGGGCCGGGTGGAGGTCCATCCGGCCCAGGCGGCCCGCCTCCCCGAGCGGCGCTACCCGCTGCTGCGCCGCATCACGCGGCGCATCCCGGGCTCCCGCGCCGTGGCGTGGGCCGTCCAGGCCCTGCAGCGGCGCTACCTGCCCAGCTGACAGTCGTTGGCCAGGTCCTCGGCGTCCCCCGCCGGGCGGGGCAGCGTCGCGCTCGGCGGCGGGCTCTGCCGCCGCTCCACCCAGCTCTCCAGCGCGGCGAAGGCGCTGCGGAAGCACGGCAGGATCGGGCGGAGCCGGTCGGGATGGGTCCCGTACAGGCCGTCGACGTGGTTGCCGTCCTCGATCCGGTAGTAGCGGAAGGGGCGGCGGCCGCCGACCATGTCCGCGTAGACGTCCCCGGAGCGGGAGATCGGCAGCAGGGTGTCCAGCGTGCCGTGCAGCGTGATCAGCGGCTTGCCGATCCTGCCGGTCAGCGCGATCTTCCTGACCGCCGCGTACGGCCTGCGCGCGGCGTAGTCGTAGTCCGCGTCGCAGGCCGGGGTGCCCGGGGCGCAGTACGGCGTGCCCGCCTCGGCGTCGCCGTCGTAGCCCGGGTCGATCTCCTCCCGGTAGATCCGCTGGGTGAGGTCCCAGTAGACCTGGGCGTGGTACGGCCACAGGAACTCCGAGCCGCGCGCGAAGCCCGCGGCGTACATCGCCTCGGCGTCGCCGGCCGGGTAGGCCCGCAGCGCCGGCGGGAGGAAGGTGAGCAGGTTGTCGCCCTCGACCCGCCAGAGCGTGCCCTCCCAGTCCACCCCGCCGTCGTACAGCCACGGCCGGTTCTCCAGCTGCCAGCGGACCAGGTAGCCGCCGTTGGAGACGCCCGCGGCGTAGGTGCGCCGCGGGGCGGTGCCGTACCGCTGCCGGACGGCGGCCTTGGCCGCGACGGTGAGCTGCGTGACGCGCTCGTTCCACTCGGCGATCGCGTCCCCCGGCGCCCGGCCGTCCTGGTAGAAGGCCAGGCCGGTGTTGCCCTTGTCGGTCGCGGCGTAGGCGTAGCCGCGGGCCAGCGCCCAGTCGGAGACCGTGAAGTCGTTGGCGTACTGCTCGCGGTTGCCGGGGGTGCCCGCGACGACCAGCCCGCCGTTCCACCGGTCCGGCAGGCGGAGCACGAACTGCGCGTCGTGCTTCCAGCCGTGGTTGGTGTTGGTGGCGGAGGTGTCGGGGAAGTAGCCGTCGATCTGGATGCCGGGCACGCCGGCCGGGTTGACGGCCCCGGGCGGGTGGAGACCCGCCCAGTCGGCGGGGTCGGTGTGCCCGCTCGCGACCGTGCCGGCCGTGGTCAGATCGTCCAGGCAGGCCGCGACCTGGTGCTCGGCGCCGGGGACGCGGAGGCGGTCCTGGCGGGCGCAGTGCCGGCCGGCGGGCTCGCCCGCGGGCCCGCCCCCCGCCTGCGCGGCCGGGGCGCCCGCCGTGAGCGCGGCGGCCGCGGCCAGCGCGAGCCCGGGGGCGAGCAGGGTGCGGAGTCTCATCGGATGGCCCTCCTGCCGGGGCTCAGCCGCGCGCGGCGGGCTTGGCGGGCGCGTCGGCGGGGGCGCCGGGGACACCGCCGCTCCCCGCGGCGTCGGAGAGGGTGACGAGGTCGCGGCCCCGGGTCTCCCGGGCGGCGAAGACGGTCACCAGGGTGAGTACGGCACCGCCGGCGACGTAGAGCATGACCGGCAGCGCCGAGCCGTAGGACTGCAGCAGCGCCACCGCGATCAGCGGGGCCAGGCCGCCGGCCACGATCGAGGAGAGCTGGGCGCCCACCGACACGCCCGAGTAGCGCATCCGGGTGGCGAACAGCTCGGAGAAGAACGCCGCCTGCGGGCCGTACATCGCGCCGTGCAGGACCAGGCCGACGGTGACCGCGAGGGTGATCGCGGCGAAGTTCCCGGTGTCGACCAGCGGGAAGAAGGGGAAGGTCCACAGGCCCACTCCCGCGGCGCCGAGCAGGTAGACCGGGCGCCGGCCGAGCCGGTCGGACAGCGCGCCCCACATCGGGATCGAGGCGAAGTGCACGGCCGAGCCGATCAGCACCGCGTTGAGCACGAAGCCCTTCTCCAGCTTCGCCGCCTCCGTCGCGTAGACCAGCACGAACGCGGTGATCACGTAGTAGGAGACGTTCTCGGCGAAGCGGGCGCCGATGGCGGTGAGCACGTCCCGCCAGTGGTGGCGGAAGACGTCCACGATCGGCACGGTCTTCTTCGGCTCGGCGTTCGCCACGGCCGCCTGGAAGACCGGTGACTCGCTGATGCTCAGCCGGATCCACAGGCCCAGCAGGACCAGCACGCCGGACAGCAGGAACGGGATGCGCCAGCCCCAGCTCAGGAAGGCCTCGTCGGACTGGACCGCGGCCAGCAGCGCGAGCACCGCGGTGGCCAGCAGGTTGCCGCCGGGGGCGCCGGCCTGCGGCCAGGAGGCCCAGTAGCCGCGCCGGCGCGCGTCGCCGTGCTCGGAGACGATGAGCACCGCGCCGCCCCACTCGCCGCCGAGCGCGAAGCCCTGCACGAGCCGCAGGAAGGTCAGCAGCAGCGGGGCCGCCGCGCCGACCGCCGCGTGAGTGGGCAGGCAGCCGATCAGGAACGTCGCCCCGCCCATCAGCAGCAGGCTGAGGACCAGGAGCTTCTTGCGGCCCAATCGGTCGCCGTAGTGGCCGAAGACCACCGCGCCCAGCGGGCGGGCGACGAAGCCGATCGCGTAGGTGAGGAAGGCCAGCAGGGTGCCGGTGAGCGGGTCGGACTCGGGGAAGAACAGCGTGTTGAAGACCAGCGCGGCGGCGGAGCCGTAGAGGAAGAAGTCGTACCACTCGATCGTGGTGCCGATGAGGCTGGCACCGACGATCTTGCCGATGGGGGTGTTTTTCTCTGTCATCTTCACTCACCAGAAGGAGACGCCGTTGGGGGATGTCGGCTCACCGTACGTAGTGACCGGCGTCACTCCTATGGGGTGCGTCACCATACCCCGCGGGCGGCCTATGTGAGACTCCGCGGGTGCGGTGCGGACCGCCCTGGCCTGGGCGGACAGGCGCCGGGGCGTTCAGGAGCCGGCGGCGCCCAGGCGGTGGAGGCGCAGGGCGAGCTGGATCTCCAGAGCGCGCTCCGGGTCCTGCCAGTCCGCCCCCAGCAGGCGGCCGATCCGCTCCAGGCGCTGGGTCACGGTGTTGACGTGGATGTGCAGCGCCTCCGCCGTGCGCGAGAGCGAACAGCCCGTGCCGAAGTAGGCGGTGAGCGTGCCGACCAGCGAGGTCCCCCGGCGGGCGTCGTAGTCGATCACCGGGCCGAGGGCCGAGTCGAGGAACGTCGCGATGTCGCGCCCCTCGCCGACCAGCAGCCCGACGAAGCCCAGCTCGGCCGCGCTCGCGCCCTCCCCGGACCGGCCCAGCGCCCGCAGCGCGTCGGCGCAGCGCCGTGCCTCGCGGTGCGCGGCGGCCACTCCGGCGATGCCGCGCACCGGGCCGCAGGCGCCGGCGGTGGCCGGCTGACCGAGGGAGGCGCTCAGCTCGGCCGCCACCCGCTTGGCGGTCAGGCCGGGATCGTCCCCGGGGAGCAGCAGCACCACCTCGTCCCCGCGCGGGGCGGCGAGCCCGCGCTCCACCGCGGCCCGGGAGGAGGCCCAGAAGGCCGCGCGCTCGCGCCCGCCGTCGTGGCGGACCACGACCACCACGTGGTCGCGGTCGAGGTCCACGCCCACCCGGCGGGCCCGCTCGACCAGCCCGCCGAGGCCGGGCCGGGAGATCAGGTCGTCGAGCAGTTCGCCGCGGACCCGTCCCTCCGCCTCGGCCACCGTGCGGCGGAACAGCAGCAGCAGCGCGGTGACCAGCGCGGCCCGCTCCAGGATGCGCTGGTCGGTGTCGGCGACCGGGCCGCCGGTCCGCAGCACGAGCGTGCACAGCGGCTCGCCGCCGACGTCCACCGAGGCGACGAGCAGGTCGCCGCGCCGGACGGTGCGGCCCAGCGCCCGGGACGACTGCGCGGCCTCGGCGAGCGCGGCGGCGTCCAGACCGCCTCCGGTGCCGCCGGGCCCGCCGGACATGCCCGGCCCGCCCGGCCGGTCCGGACCGCTTGGCGCGCCCGGCCCGCCGAGGTCGCCGGTGATCGGCCGGCCGGTGTCGTCCAGCACCGCCAGCGAGCCGCCGAGCACCTCGGTGACCACGGCGGCCACGTCCTCGACCCCGCCGCCGCGCAGCACCAGCCCGGTCATCCGGTCGTGCGCGAGCGCGGCCCGCTCCACGGCCTCGCTGTGCGCGTTGAGGCTCCGGTTGGCCTGGCTGAGCTCCTCGAGGGCGTTGCGGGTCTCCTGCAGCAACCGGGCGTTGTCGATGGCCACCGCGGCGTGCGCGGCCAGCGAGCCGAGCAGCACCACCTCGTCCTGGGTGAACGGGCGCACGCTCCGGTTGGCGGCGAACAGCACCCCGATGACCCGGGCGCCCAGCTTGAGCGGGACGCCGAGGATGGCGACCAGCCCCTCCTCCTGCACCGCGTCGTCGATGTGGTGCATATGGCGGAAGCGCTCGTCGGCGAAGTAGTCGGCCGTGGAGTACGGCGTGGCGGTCTGCGCCACCAGCCCGCCCAGCCCGGCGCCCATGGGCAGCCGGAGCGCGCGGAACTTGGCCGAGACGGAGCCGTCGGTGACGCGCATCCAGGTGTCGCCCCGGTCGGGGTCGTGCAGGGTCATGTAGGCGGCGTCGGTGCCGAGCAGCTGCCGGGCCCGGCGCACGATGGCCTCCAGCACGGCGTCCAGGTCGCGCAGCGCGGCCAGGTCGCCCGCGGTGTCGAACAGCGCCGACAGCTCCGCCTCGCGCCTGGCCCGGCGGCGCAGCAGCGTGCGGACCTTCAGCGCGGCGAGCTTGGCCTCCTCCAGCTCGGCGAGGGCCGCGGCGTCGGCCCCGGCGGTCCTGGCCGCCAGCACGGGGCCCTCGAACTCGACCGCCGACGCCTCCCTGGCCAGTAGTTCGAGGAAGACCCGCGCGCTCATACCGTTCATTGTGGCCGGGCTCAGCGGGCGGTCCAGCCGCCGTCCACCGGCAGGGAGACCCCCGTCATGAAGGAACCGTTCGGGCCGCACACGTAGGCGACCAGCTCGGCGACCTCCTCGGGCTCGATCAGCCGCTTGACCGCGGCGGGCGCCAGCATGATCCGCTCGACGACCTCGTCCGGGCCGATCCCGTGCGCCTCGGCCTGGGCGGCGATCTGCTTCTCCACCAGCGGGGTGCGCACGTAGGCGGGGTTCACGCAGACGGAGGTGACCCCGTGCGCGGCGCCCTCCAGGGCGATGACCTTCGACAGGCCCTCCAGTCCGTGCTTGGCCGCGACGTAGGCGGCCTTGTACGGCGAGGCGCGCAGGCCGTGGACCGAGGAGACGTTGACGATCCGGCCCCACCCCCGGGCGTACATGCCGGGCAGGACCGCCCGCGCCAGCAGGAACGGCGCCTCGACCATGACCTTGAGGACCGCGGAGAAGACCTCCGGGGGGAACTCCTCGACGGGCGCCACGTGCTGGAACCCGGCGTTGTTCACCACGATGTCCGTCCCGGCGAGCAGGCCGGGCGGGAAGGCGCCGGTGAAGTCCGGCGCCGTCAGGTCCGCGGTCACCGGGGTCCCGCCGACCTCGGCGGCCACCTTCCCGGCGGACTCGGCGTCCACGTCGACCACCACCACGTGCGCCCCCGCGGCGGCCAGCCGCCGCGCGCAGGCGCGCCCGATCCCGCTGCCCGCTCCGGTCACCACGGCCCGCCGCCCCGTCAGGTCTGTCATGTCGGCGAATCTAGGCAATCGCCCCGCCCCCTCCCATGTCCCTCGCCGACATACCCTCCCCCCGGCTTGTGTACGGCGGGCACGCACCCGCCGGGCGGGCGGGCGCGCGTCCGCGGGACGGCCGGGGCGCATACCCCGCCGGGCGGCCGGGGCGCGCACCCGCCGGGCGGCCGGGCGCCGGAAATGTCGTAGTGCTGATCTAGGGTCGGAGGGTCCGGCGCGACCCCGCCGGCGGAGGATGCGAGCCGAGGGCCCCGGTCCCGGAGGCCGGGCCCACACTGGAGGCGATCGATGACCGCGAGCCCGTTGCGCCTGATGGCCGTGCACGCCCATCCGGACGACGAGTCGAGCAAGGGTGCGGCCACCCTGGCCCGTTACGTCGCCGAGGGCGTGGACGTGCTGGTGTGCACCTGCACCGGGGGAGAGCGCGGCGACGTGCTCAACCCGGCGATGGACCGGCCGGGGGTGAAGGAGAACATCGCGGAGATCCGGCGCAAGGAGATGGCCGAGGCCGCCGCGATCCTCGGCGTCGGCCACCGCTGGCTGGGCTTCGTCGACTCCGGTCTGCCGGGGGAGGGAGAGCCGCTGCCGGAGGGGTGCTTCGCCCTGCAGGACCCGGCGGTGGCCGCGGAGCCGCTGGTGGCGGCGGTGCGCGAGTTCCGGCCGCACGTGATCGTCACCTACGACGAGAGCGGGGGCTATCCGCACCCCGACCACATCATGACCAACCGGGTCGCGGTCGAGGCGTTCGAGGCGGCCGGGGACCCGGACCGCTACCCCGGGACCGGGGAGCCGTGGCAGCCGCTCAAGCTCTACTACATCGTGTCCTTCACCCGCGAGTGGTTCACCGCGATCCACGAGGGCATGCGCGCCCGCGGGCTCTCCCACCCGCTGGCCGAGGAGGTGACGGACGACTGGTTCGACGGCATGCCGGAACTGACCGTGACCACCCGGGTGACCTGCGACGAGCACTTCGAGACGCGGGACCGGGCGGTCAAGGCGCACGCCACCCAGATCGACCCCGACGGCCCCTGGTTCGCCACCCCGCGCGACCTGGAGCGGGAGGTCTGGCCCACCGAGGACTACCAGCTGGCCCGGTCCCTGGTCGAGACGGAGCTGCCGGAGACGGACCTGTTCGCCGGGATCCGGCGGTGACCGGGGCGGCGCGGAGCCGGGGTCCCCGGTTCCGCGCCGCCCCGTGCTCGCGCGGGAGGCGCCGCCGGTTCCGTGCCGGCCGGCGCGCCCGCGGAAGGCGCCCTGCGGAGGCCGGGCGGGCGGCCGGGAGCGGTCCCGGCGGGGGCGGCGTGCGGGCCGCGGGCACCGGGCGCCCGCCCGGTCATCCGGCGGAACCGCCCGCCGGGCCGAGCCTGGCCTGGAGGCCGTCGAGGACGCGCTCCAGCCCGTAGCCGAAGCCCTCCTCGCGGACGCGCTCCGGGTCGCCGCCGTGCTGGGCGGCGTGCGCCTCGCGCAGGCGGGGATGGTCCCGCATGGCCTGCTCGACGACCGGACGCAGGCTCTCGGCCCACTCCTGCTCGGTCCGCCCGCTGCGGGCGAGCATCGACAGGTAGGCCGCCTCGCTGGTGGCCATGCCGATGACGTAGGCGATGAGCGTGTTCATGGCCTGGTCGGCCTCGCCCGGCGGGAACCCCGCGGCCCGGAACAGGGTGATCATGCGCTCCGACTGCCGCATCAGGTTCGGCCCGAGCGTGGCGAGGCCGGCCTGGCCGAGCATCGGGGCGATCCAGGGATGGCGCAGGATCATCGCCCGCAGGCTGCGGGCGCCCTCGGCGAGGGCGCCCCGCCAGTCGCCGGGGGGGTCGGCCTCGGGCACCCGCACCTCGCCGTAGGCCTCGTCCACGACCAGCTCGATCAGCTCGTCCTTGCCGGCGACGTGCCGGTAGAGCGAGGTGGCCCCGGCGCCCAGGCGGGTGCCGAGGTTGCGCATGTTCAGGGCCTCGGCCCCCTCCTCGTCGAGGAGCCGTACGGCCTCGGCGACGATCCGCTCCCGGCTCAGCGCGGGACGCTCCCGGGTGGCGCGCGGGCGGGTCCACACCGAGGGGACGGGCGGCTTGTCTGCGGGCACGGGCGACCTCCTTCGCGGTCACCGTAGCGCACGATGTGCGCTTGTGCGTACGTCTGTGCACGCCCCGTCCGCGCGGGTGACGTCCCGGTGGAAGGCCGGGACGCCGGGAGCGGGGTGCCGTCACGCGATCCGGCCGGGCCCGGTCCGGCCCCTCGCCGGGCGCCCTCTTCGGATGAGTGCAGCCATCACGTTGCGTACGCCCGACTCTTTGCGTACATTGTTCGCAAGACGAGTACAGCGTTCTCCCGGCCCGGGTCCTCCGGGGCGGGCGAACGCCGGGACGGCGCGGTGCGCGCCCGTTCCGACCGCGGACCGCCGGCCCCGGCGCCCCGCGCACCGCGCACAGGAGGAGGAGACATGTCCGAGCAGCCGGACCGGAGCAACGGCGGAGACCGGGGAGGGCGGGGCCGGGACTTCCGGGCCGCCCACTGGCAGGCGCGACTGGACGAACTGCGCGCCGCCCACCACGTGCCGGGGGCGTCGCTGGCCGTACTGGTCGGCGGGCGGGTCCACGAACTGGCCGCCGGGGTGCTGCACCGCGGCACCGGCGTGGCGACGACGACCGACTCGGTGTTCCTGTCCGGCTCGATCGCCAAGGTCTACACCGCCACGCTCGTCCTGCGGCTGATCGACGAGGGCCGGATCGGCCTGGACACCCGGGTCGCCGACGTGCTGCCGGAGTTCGCCACCCCCGACCCCGAGGCCACCCGGGCCATCACCGTCCGGCGGCTGCTGTCCCACACCGGGGGGGTGACCAACGACTTCAACCACGACAGCGGCCGCGGTGACGACTGCCTGGCCAAGTACGTCGAGGCCGCGCGCGGAGTGCCGCTGGACTGCCCGCCGGGCACCGTGATCTCCTACGGCGGTCTCGGATACGTCGTGCTCGGCCGCCTCGTCGAGGTGCTGACCGGCATGACCTGGGACCGGGCGCTCAAGGAGATGGTCTTCGCCCCGCTCGGGCTGGAGCGCTCGGTGACGCTGCCGGAGGAGGCGCTGCGCTTCCGGGTGGCCATGAGCCACCTGGGCGAGCCGGGCGCGGACCCCGACCCGGCGCCCGAGTGGGACCTGATGCCGCGCTCCGCCGGCCCGTACGGCCGCGTCATCACCTCCGCGGGGGACATGGTGCGCTTCGCGCGGATGCACCTGGACGGCGGCCTGGCCCCCGACGGCACCCGCGTCCTGTCCGCCGGGGCCGTCGCCGCCATGCAGCGCAGGGAGGCGGACGTGCCGGACAAGTGGACCGTCAGCGCCGACGGCTGGGGCCTGGGCTGGACCCTGTACGACTGGGACGGCGTCCCCGGCTACGGCCACGACGGCGCCGCCGTCGGCCAGTACGCCTACCTGCGGGTCGTCCCGCACGCGGGCGTGGCCGTGGCCCTGATGACCAACGGAGGCAGCGCCCGCCTGCTCTACGCCGACCTGTTCCGCGAGCTCCTGGCCGAACTCGCCGGGGTGACGATGCCCGCGCCCTTCGGCCCGCCCCCGCGGCCGCCCGTCGTCGACGCCACCCCGTTCCTCGGCACCTACCGGCGCGAGGGCGTGGTCATCACCGTCACCCGGAAGGAGGACGGGACGCCGCACCTGCGCTACGAGTTCGTCGACGGCATGAAGGACCTGTCACCGCCCCTGGAGGCGGACCTGGTCCCGGTCTCGGAGACCGTCTTCGCCGCCTCCGGCGCCGGTCCCTCCTTCAGCGAGGACCACATGCCCGTGGTCTTCGCCACGCTGGCCGACGGAACGCCCTGCTGCTACGTCGGCATGCGGGCGACGCCCAAGGTCGGGTGAGCCCGGTCCCGGCCGGTCCCGGCCGGTCCTGACCGTCCGCCCCGGCCGGGCGGATCCCGGTCGCCGGGTCAGACGTCGACGGGGTAGGGCAGCGCGAGCTCGTCACCGGGCACGCCGCGGATGCCCCAGTTCACCTGGGGCGACTCGATGATGACGACCTCCAGGTCGTCGGTGCGCAGGCCGAGCGCCTCCGCGGTCCGGGCGTACAGGGTCCGGATCAGCTCCCGCTTGGCCCCCTCCGAGCGGCCCGTGAAGCAGACGATCTCCACGATCAGGTAGCGCTCGCTCCGCTCCGGGCAGACGAGGTCCTCGGCGTCCAGCAGCAGGAAGCGGTGGAACCGCTTGCCCGCGGGGAGCTTCCACGCCTCGACCAGGCAGCCGTGCACGACGTCGGAGAGCTCCCGGCGGAGCGGGGCCCACACGTCGCGCCGGCCGTAGAACTTGATCTGCGCCATGGCGCCGAGTCTCCCAGACCACCGGGACCGGCGGGTGCCCGGGGTGCGGCCGGCGGCCGGTGGCGCCGCCGGCCGCGGCCGGATGGGTCAGGTGAGCTCCAGGCCCCCGTCGACGGTGAGGACCTGGCCGGTGATCCAGGTGGCCGCAGGCGCGGACAGGCGCACGATCCACTCGGCCACCTCCTCGGGCGTGCCTCGGCGGCCGAGCGGGATGCGGGCGGCCTCGTCCCGTTTGATCTGCTCCACCACGGCGTCGGGCAGGCCCGCGGCGGCCAGGGCCTCGCTCTCGGTGGGGCCGGGGGCCAGCGCGTTGACCCGGACGCCGTCGGCGGCCAGTTCCAGCGCCCAGCTGCGGGTCAGCTGCTCCAAGGCGGCCTTGGAGGCGGCGTAGTGGGCGGCGCCGGGCAGCGGGCGGTGGCCGTAGGTGCTGGAGACGTTGACGATCGCGCCCTTGGCGGCGCGCAGGTGCGGCAGCGCGGCGTGAGCCAGCAGGCTGGGCGCGGTGACGTTGAGGGCGAGGAGACGGCCGATGCGCCCGGCGTCGGCGTCGGCGAGGGGCATGGCGGCGGTGGCGCCGGCGTTGTTGACCAGGACGTCCAGCCGTCCCCAGAGCCCGACCGCCGTGTCGATCACGGTCTGCGGCGCGCCCTCGGCGGTGATGTCGGCGGCCAGGACGGTGATGGCCGGATGCCCGGCGGCGGTCCGGCGCAGGGCGTCGACGCGGCGGCCGACGCCGAGCACGCGCGCTCCGGCGCGAGCGAAGGCGAGCGCGGCGGCGCGGCCGATGCCGGATCCGGCTCCGGTCACGATCACGGCATGGTCCTGCAGGCGGTCGTCGGGTCGGCCGGTCACTCCCCATCCTCTCGTTCGATGTTCGTGAAACATCGAACAAATTACCATGGCAGGTATGAGACGGGCGCACCATCCCGAGGTGGACGAGATCGCGCTGACCGGGGTGATGGCCGCGCTCAGCGACCCGATCCGGATCGGGCTGGTGCGCGTGCTGGCCGACGGCCGGGAGCGCGGCTGGGGGGAGCTGCGCGCGCCGGTGGCCAAGTCGACGCTCAGCCACCATCTGCGGGTGCTGCGCGATGCCGGGTTGACCCGTACCCGGCAGGAGGGCACCCGCTGTTTCGTGCTCCTGCGCCGGCAGGATCTGCAGGCCCGCTTCCCCGGGCTGCTGGAGGCGGTGCTCGCCGCCGCCGAGGACGAGGACGTGGGTCGTCAGGTGAGCGTGAAGGACGGCCCGCACCCCGCGTGAGGCCGTGCGGCGCTCCGCGGGGTCCGTGGGATCCGTGCCCGTCCGGGCCGGAGGGACGCGGTCGGCGGGTGCGGAGGCCGCCCGCCGCCCGGCCCTCCGCCGCACGTGAGCACCGGCCCGGCCCGGCCGGGACCGGCTAGTGCTGTGACCGGCAATGATCACCGGGTTGGCGCGTAAGCCGTTCCTGCCAGTCGGATGGTGCTGATCACTTTCGGGATCGGCACTCAGGAGGCCAGGTGACGCAACCGGTCAAGGTCCGCAGGCTCACCGGCCCCGAAGGACAGGAGCTGCAGCGGATCGTGCGGCGCGACGCGATGAGCACGGTGCGTTATCGGCGGGCGATGATCCTGCTGGCCTCGGCCGGCGGCAACACCGTCCCGGTCATCGCCCGCCTGGTCCAGGCCGACGAGGACACTGCCCGCGATGTGATCCATCGCTTCAACGAGATCGCCCTGGCCAACTCCAGCCATTCCGGCCACACCGTCCGGACCCGGGCGCTACACGCCTACCTGCGCTGGCGCAGCGCCCGCGCCCGCCACCCCGACGTGCTGGCCGTCCAACGACGCGAACGCGCCCGCGCCCGCAGCGAGAAGGGCATCCGCTGGGGCGGACGGCCGCTTGCGACCGCGGCTTGAACCCTCACCCAACCCGGCGATCGTTTCCGGTCACAGCACTAGACAGCTCCGTGACGTCTTTGCGGCACGTGGGAAACCGGCGCGTCCGGATCGGGGTCCGGCCGGGCGGGTACACGGCGGCGTGCGTCGGCGAGCAGGGTGTGCATGGCGCTGCGGAAGATCTCCGCCTGTAGCGGGCCGATGAAGGCGGTGTGCCCAAACACCTCCAGGACCACGAGGCCGTGCAGGTGGCCCCAAAGGCTGATGAAGAGGGCGGCGGCTTGCGGCGGAAGCCCGCCGACCGCTTCGGGCGGCAACTGTGCGAGGTGAGCGCGTAGCTCGGGGCTCAGCGGCGGCAGCTCGGTGCGGGCCAGTTGCTCTTGCGTGAACGCTCCGAACAGCTCGCGGATGAAGAGCGCCGCGATCCTGCGGGGGCCGGCGGTCGTGCGGCCATCGGCGGGTGCCTGATAGTGGAGGAGCGGCGTTCCGTAGATGAGCTGGAAGCGCGCGGGGTGGTCGAGCCCCCAGCGCCGGAATGCCTCCGCGGCGATGACGAACCTCGGCAGGTCGCCATCCGGTGGTGCCGTGTCGAGCGCCGATGCGACGGCGTCGGCGAGGTCGTGGTAGGCCTCGCTGATCAACACTGTGATCAGCTCGTCGCGGCTGGGGAAGTAGTGGTAGAGCGCCTGCACCGTCATGTCGAGGCTGCGCGCGACCGATCGCAGGGACAGGCCGGAGGGGCCGTGCAGCGCGATTTGCTCCTGCGCCGCGTCGAGGATCTCGCGGATCGCGGCGGCCCGCCGGCGCCGGCGGAGCGGTGACAGGCCGGTGGCAGAGGCCGCGGGGTCGTCCGTCATGGAGACACCCTACTGTTCGCCTGACACTGTTAAATAAGTTTGGCACTGCCAAGCCCGGACGGATGTCGTTAGCGTCTGGTCCCGGCCGCTTCCGGACAGCCGCCAGCTGCGCCGCGCGGTCCGTGACCGAGAACCGAGATCACTAGTCATTCCGGAGAAAACTGTGCTTCTGAGCGTTGTCAAGTTCACCGTGCGCCCCGAGCAGGACGCGGCCTGGCTCTCGCTGATCGAGGACTTCACCAAGGCCACCCGGGCGGAGCCGGGCAATGTCCTGATCGAATGGTCCAAGAGCGTGGACGACCCGCACCGCTATGTGGTGATCGAGGGCTACACCGACCCCGAGGCGTTGGCCGCGCACACGGACTCCGAGCACTTCAGGACGACGATGGCCGCACTGCCGGACATGACCGCCGGGGCTCCGGAGATGCTCAGCGCCCACAGCGAGCACGACGGCTGGAGCCCGATACCGGCCGACCCGCACCAGCGGTGAGCAGCCGAAGCTCCCCGGCCGCGCCCGATACGGTGTTCTCGGCGGCACCCGGGTTCCGAGGTCGCGGACAGGGCCGGGCGTGAGGTCGGACATGGACAAGGTGGAGGCGCCGTGGATGACCATGGTGCGGGCGGTCGTGCTCCTGCCGCGCACGGGGAAACGCTGACCATCCGAGCCGGACATGGTCCCGCCGCCGAACACCTTGGCCGGCTCCAGGCCGTAGTGGTGATTGACGATCGCGGTGTTGGCCTCGCGCGGCGTCTCCTCCCGGACGTACCGCTCCAGCGTCCAGGCCAGCACGTGGTAGGACACGCCGCAAGCCTCCGACATCCGTGCCAGGCCCCAATTCGCGGCCGACGCGATGAGCACGGTGCGTTATCGGCGGGCGATGATCCTGCTGGCCTCGGCCGGCGGCAACACCGTCCCGGTCATCGCCCGCCTGGTCCAGGCCGACGAGGACACTGCCCGCGATGTGATCCATCGCTTCAACGAGATCGCCCTGGCCAACTCCAGCCATTCCGGCCACACCGTCCGGACCCGGGCGCTACACGCCTACCTGCGCTGGCGCAGCGCCCGCGCCCGCCACCCCGACGTGCTGGCCGTCCAACGACGCGAACGCGCCCGCGCCCGCAGCGAGAAGGGCATCCGCTGGGGCGGACGGCCGCTTGCGACCGCGGCTTGAACCCTCACCCAACCCGGCGATCGTTTCCGGTCACGGCACTAGGCGGGCGGGCGGGTCATGGAGAGCACGTCGAGCACCGCGTCGAGCTGCTCCTCGGTGATGGTGCCGCTGGCGACGTGCCCGCGCTCGATGACCACCTCGCGGATGGTCTTCCGCTCGGCCAGCGACTGCTTGGCGATCTTCGCGGCCTCCTCGTAGCCGACGTACCGGTTGAGCGGGGTGACGATGGACGGCGACGACTCGGCGTACTCGCGCAGCCGTTCGGCGTTGGCCGTGATGCCGTGCACGCAGCGGTCGGCCAGCAGCCGGGAGGCGTTGGCCAGCAGCCGGATGGACTCCAGGATGTTGCGGGCGATGACCGGCAGGGCCACGTTGAGCTCGAAGCTGCCGGAGGCGCCGGCGAAGGCGATGGCGGCGTCGTTCCCGACGACCTGGGCGGCGACCATGCAGACGGCCTCGGGGATGACCGGGTTGACCTTGCCCGGCATGATCGAGGAGCCCGGCTGGAGGTCGGGCAGATTGATCTCGCCGAGCCCGGCGCGCGGGCCCGACCCCATCCAGCGGAGGTCGTTGGCGATCTTGTTGAGGGAGACCGCGACCGTCCGGAGCTGGCCGGACAGCTCCACGATCGCGTCCCGGGCGCCCTGGGCCTCGAAGTGGTCGGGGGCCTCGCAGAAGGGCAGGTCGGTGGCCTCGCGGAGCTTGGCGATGACCTTCACGGCGAATCCCGGCGGGGTGTTGATCCCGGTCCCGACGGCGGTGCCGCCCAGGGGGAGCTGGGCCAGGTGCGGCAGCGCGCTCCGCACGCGGGCGACGGCGTTGTCCACCTGGGTGGCGTATCCGCCGAACTCCTGCCCGAGCGTGACCGGGGTGGCGTCCATCAGGTGCGTACGGCCCGCCTTGACGACCTGGTCGAACTCCAGCGACTTCTCGCGCAGCGCGGTGGCCAGGTGCCGCAGGGAGGGGATGAGGTGGTAGGTCACCTCCGTCAGCGCGGCGACGTGGATGGAGGTGGGGAAGACGTCGTTGGACGACTGCGAGGCGTTGACGTGGTCGTTGGGGTGGACCGGCCGGCCCAGCCGCTCCTCGGCGAGGGTGGCGATGACCTCGTTGGCGTTCATGTTGGAGGAGGTGCCGGAGCCGGTCTGGAAGACGTCGACCGGGAACTCGGCGTCCCACTCGTTCTCCGCGACGTCGGTGGCGGCCTCGGCGATCGCCTGGGCCAGCTCCTTGTCGAGCACTCCCAGCTCGGCGTTGACCTCGGCGGCGACCGCCTTGATCAGGCCGAGCGCCGCGATGTGGGCGCTGTCCAGCCCCCGTCCCGAGACGGGGAAGTTCTCCACCGCCCGCTGGGTCTGCGCCCGCCACTTGGCGCCGGCGGGGACGTGGACCTCGCCCATCGAGTCATGTTCGATCCGGTACTCGCTCATGGACCCAGTCTGCAACGCGGAGGACGAGGCGGTCGTGCCGGATCGGTCCGGCCGCCTCGTCCCGTGTCGCCGTCAGGCGGACAGGATCGCCAGGACCAGGATGATGACGAACACCAGCGCGGCGGTCGCCACCCCCATCAGCAGCAGCGCGCTGCTGCGCTTCTTCTGCTGTACGGCGGGCGGCTCGTTCCGCCCCACGACCGAGAACAGCTCCGTGCCCAGGCCGGGCCTGTCCTCGTCGCCCGGTACGGGACCCGGAGGGAACGGCTGGTTCGGGCCCTGCGGTCCCGGTCCGGGGAACCGGCCCGGACCGGCGGGGCCGCCGGACGGGTGGAGCCCGCCCGGGCCCTCGGGCCGGTCGAACCCGCCGGGGCCGCCGAACGCGCCCTGACCTCCCTGGCCTCCCGGCCCGCCGAACGCGCCCTGGCCTTCCGGCCCGCCGGGGCCGGGGAGGGCTCCGGGCGTCACCACGCCGTGGGGGCCGCCGGGGTACGGGGAACCGCCGGGACCGCCCTGCCGGTCGAATCCGGGACCGGCCTGCCGGTCGAATCCGCCGGTGCCGCCGGGTGCTCCCGGGCCGTGCGGTCCGCCGGGCGTGCCCGGTCCGGGGAATCCGCCGGGAGCCCCGGAGGGGGGCAGCGCGCCGGTCCGCGTCGGGGTGTCGTCCGGGGAGGGCGCTCCGGAGCCCCGCGGCGGCGGGAAACCCGTCCCCGCGGCGGGCCGGCCCCCTCCGGCGACCCACCGCCCCGGCTCGGGGACGCCGGAGGCGTCCCGCGGCGGAGTCGTGGAGCCGCCCGCAGGGCCGGGCCCGGCGCCCTGTGCCGGGCCGGTCGGGGCCGGTCCGGGGGCCGCCGGGGCGCCCGGGGCCGGGACGGCTCCGGTCCCGCCATGGGGCGCGGCGGGGGAGGCGTCCGTCCGGGGGAGGGGACGCCCCAGCGTGGGCCGGGCGACGATCATGGTGCGGTTGGCGTCGAAGTCGTCCTCGGGTCCGGGCCCGCCGGGGGTGCCCGCGGGCCCGCTCTCCGGCCGGTTCCGGAAGCCCGGTTCCGCGGCGCCGCCCGCCCGGGAAGCGGGCGGCGCCTGGGCGGCGAACTCCTGGGAGGTCGCGGAGGACAGCGGGGTGTCGGCCACGGCCCGGAGCATGGCGATCGCCTGGGAGGCCGTCAGCCGCGCCGTGTGGTCCTTCTCCAGCAGCTGCTCGAGCACCGGGCGGAGCGGACCGGCCTGGACCGGCGGGTCGACGCTCTCCGTCATCAGCGCGGCGAGCGTCTCGGCCATCGTGGAGCGCTCGTAGGCCGGGCGCCCCTCGACCGCGAAGTACAGCGTGGCGCCGAGCGACCAGAGATCCGACTCGGGGCCGGTGTGCTCCCCGCGCGCCCGCTCGGGCGCGGTGTACCCGGGGGATCCGATCACCATGCCGGTCTGGGTGAGGCTCGTGTCCCCCTCGGCCTTGGCGATGCCGAAGTCGGTCAGCACCACCCGGCCGCTCTCCGTGATCAGCACGTTGCCGGGCTTCACGTCGCGGTGCAGGATCCCCTGGGCGTGCGCGGCGCGCAGCGCGTCCAGCAGGTCGACCCCGATCGCGGCCACCAGCCGAGGGGGGAGCGGGCCCTCCTCCTCGACCACCTGCTCCAGCGAGCGCGCCTGGACCAGCTCCATGATGATCCACGGGCTGCCGTCCTCGATGATCGCGTCGTGGACGGTGGCGACGGACGGGTGGCTGATGCGGGCTGCGGTACGACCCTCGCGGATCATGCGCTCCCGCAGTTCGGTGCGCTGCGCCTCGCTGAGCCCGGGCTCCTGACGGATCTCCTTGATCGCCACCTCGCGGCCCAGGGAACGGTCATAGGCACGCCAGACGGTGCCCATCGTTCCCCGGCCGAGCGGGGTGATCAGCTCATAACGGCCAGCGAGCACGCGCGTCTGCTGTTCCGGCATGAGAAGAAGATAGCGATTACTCCTTGAAGAACGCTTTAGCCGCGCTTGCGGAGCTCGCGGGGCCAGAGGCTGCGGGGGAGCACCAACCGGATGACCGGCGACATGAAGCGCACGAAGGGACGCGGCGCCGGCCGGGCACCGGCCGGTTTGCGGTGGTTGCCCTCCGCGGGCCGCCGGTGCGGGCGCGGCTGCGGCACCGGGGCCGGGGCGGGCCCGGGCTCGGGGGCGGGCGCCGCGCTCGCCCGGTGCAGGCCCCGGTGCGGCGGCCTGCGGTTGAACGAGGGCACGGGGAGCGCCGCGGGAGGCCGTACGGCCTTGCCCGCGATGCGGATGGGCTGCTCCTCGGCCACCCCGCCCGCCGCCACCCGGGCGAGCATCAGCGAGGCGCGCACCGGGTCGAGCCGCTGGGCCGGGTCGATCGTGAGCAGGCCGCGGAGCACCGGGGCGAGCGGCCCGGCCTTCTCCATGGGGATCGGCTCGCCGCTGGTCAGGGCGGCCAGCGCGGCGGCGGCCGTGCGGCGGCCGTGCAGGCCGCGGCCCTCGACGGCGGTGTAGAGGGTCGCGCCGAGCGACCACAGGTCGGCGGCCGGGCTCGCCTTGGAGCCCAGCACCCGCTCGGGGGCGATGTAGCCGGCCGAGCCGAGCACGATGCCGGCCTGCGTGATCGAGACCTCGCCCTCGAGCGCGGCCAGGCCGAAGTCGGTGAGGACCGCGCGCTCCGCGGTCACCAGGACGTTGCTGGGCTTCACGTCGCGGTGCAGGATGCCCTTGGCGTGCACGGCGCGCAGCGCGCCCAGCACCTGCCGCCCGATCTCGGCGGCCTGGCGGGGCGGGAGCGGGCCCTCCTGCTGGACGAGCTGCTCCAGGGATCTCGCCTTGAGCAGCTCCATCACGATCCACGGGCGGTCGTCCTCGGTGACGACGTCGTAGACGGTGATCACCGAGGGGTGCGCGACCATCGCGGTCGCCCGGCCCTCCCGCTCGGTCCTCGCGCACAGCTCCTCGCGGAGCTCCTCGTCCAGGACCAGGGGGAGCCGCACCTCCTTGACCGCCACCTCGCGGTCGAGCAGCTCGTCGCGCGCCCGCCAGACGGTGCCCATGCCGCCGCGTCCGACCGGCTCCGCAAGCCGGTAGCGCGCGGCGAGAAGGTATCCGGAAGGCGCACGCATGATGGGCAGCTTACCGATTTGCGTAGTGCGACCAGTAGAGACAGGGCCGAAAGTTCTTGCCTGATGCGGTCAGATTCTCTCGCATGTGACTGTTCGGAGACGGAGGGTGACGGTGTGGGATTCTAGCGGACCACCGGTCCGCGCGGGCGGCGCCCGGACGGCCGGACCCCGGGTCCGTCCTCCCTGTCCCCGCCGTCCCCGCCGTCTCCGCGGTCGGCGGTCGCGCGGACCCCGCGGAGCACCCGCGCGACCTCGCCGGGACGGGTGAGCTGCGGGTAGTGCCCGGTGCCGGGAATCACCTCCGCCGCCCGGTCGGCCGGCAGCGGATCCTCCGACCCGGCGACGAGCACGACCGGGACCTCGACGCGGTCGAGCAGCAGCCGCAGCTCCTCCCGGTCCGTGTGGCCCGCGCGCAGCGCCCCGGCCGCCCGCCGCGCCGCCCCCGGCCGCGCCAGGTCCGCGAGCGCGCCGGCCGGGACGCCCAGCCTGTCCGCGAGCCGCCGCCGCGGCATGCGGCGCAGTACGGGGACCGCCGCCCTCGACCGCAGGAACCGGCCGGCGGGCGCCTGGAGGAACGCCGGTGCGACCAGTACGAGCGCGGCGACCCGGTCCGGGTGGGCGGCGGCGTACCGCAGCGCGGGGCCGCAGCCGAGCGAGTGGCCCACGAGCACCGGCCGGGTGGTGACGGGCGCGAGCAGCGCGGCCGTCCAGGAGTCCGGCACCCCGCAGGCGGAGCCCGCGCGGCCCGCCCGGCCGGGGCCGGGCGGAACGGCCGCCGCCGGAGCGGAGCGGCCGAGGCCGGGCAGGTCGGGGGCGAGGACCGGGCCGTCCAGCAGGCCGGCCGTCCCCGCCCACGAGTCCGCGTCCAGCGGCAGCCCGTGGAAGAGCACGTACGCGGGCTCCTCCGGCTCGCCGGTCACCCAGGTCCTGACGCCCGCGACGTCGCGGAAGCCGTACGGGCGCGTCCGCGGGCCTCCCCCCGGGCCCGGCACCCCGCCGCCGGCTCCCCCGGCCCCGGCGGCGGCGTCCCCGGGCGCCGTGCTCCGGCCGGACGCAGGTCCGTCACCGAACCGCGCGGCGACCAGGTCGTCGGCCCAGTGCCGCAGGGCCCGGCCGACCGGCGGCATGCGCAGTCCCGCGCGCTCGGCGAACTCCCGCGCGGGGCCGGTGTCGTACCGCTCGGCCGACAGGAACGTCAGCGTCTCGGGGTCGGCGCCGGTCAGCGCCCGGGGCAGCCGCCGCAGCAGCCCGACGGGGAGCGAGCGGCGCGGGGCGGGCACGCCCAGGTGCTCCGCGAGCAGCGCGACCAGCTCCGGCAGCTCGGGCGTCGCGTCGTCGAGCACCCAGTAGGACCCGCCCGCGGTCTCCGCGTGCTCGGGCAGCGCGGCCATGAAGCGGGCCAGGTGGCCGCCGTCGACGACGGGGACGAAGACGCCGCGCCCGCCGGGGAGGACCGGCAGCCGCCCGTACCAGAGGTCGCGCACCAGCGACGCCAGGCCGATGAACTGCCCGGGGCCGATCACCGTGGCGGGATTGACCACGGTCAGCGGGACGCCCAGCTCGGCGGCCCGCGCGCGCACGGCCGCGTCGCCCTCCTTCTTGGATGCCTCGTAGGCACCCTCGCGCCTGTAGTCGGGCCGCCCGCCGCCCACCCGGTAGCCGCTGACGTGGACCAGGCGGCGCAGGCCGGGCCGGGTGGCGGCCCAGTCGGTCACGTGGAGCGCACCGGTGACGTTGACGGAGCGCGCCTCCGGCACGGTCAGCCCGAAGGCGAAGCGGGCGGCGGTGTTGTAGACGTCGCGCACCTCCGCCAGCCCTCCGGTCTCCGCTAGGCCGAGGCCGGGCGCGGTGACGTCGCCGGTGACGACGGTCAGCCCCGCCGTGTCCACCTCCTGCCCGGCGAGCCAGGAGGTCAGCCGGTCCCCGGGGCCGCGTACGGCGGCGGCGACGCGGCGGCCGCGGCGGAGCAGCTCGGCCACCAGGGTGCGGCCGACGAATCCGGCGGCGCCGAAGACGATGGAGTCGGGGGTCATGCGACCACTCCTAAAAGTAGATCGGTCTACATATTCTTTGGCCGGACGAAACCCGTGAAGACACGGTCTCCACGGGTGGCCGCCGCCGGGCCGTCCGCGGGTTACCGGACGATCCGGGGCGCCGCGGGGCGGGGCGGCCGGGGGAGGGGCGGTCCGGGGTGGACCGGCGCGGGAAGCGGGCCGGCGCGGGAAGCGGAGCGGCGCGCAAGCGGTCCGGAGCGGCTCAGAGCAGGGCGGCGATCCGGCGGGCGACGCGGTCCAGGGGCTCCCGGCTCCGGTGCGCCCTGGCCAGCAGCAGCGCGCCCTCCACCAGGGCGAGGACGGTGACCGCGGTGTCGTCGGGTTCGGGATGGCCGTCGGCGGCCAGGCGGTCGCGCAGCGCCGCCTCCCAGTCGCGGTAGACCTCCGAGCAGGCCTCGTGCAGCGGGTCGTTCACCGCGGCCATCTCCAGCGCCACCGTCGCCACCGGGCAGCCCTTGCGCCACCCGGACTCCTCCAGGCGGTCGCCCAGGAACCGGAGCACCGCCGTGACCAGGCCCGGGGCGTCGGGCTCGTGCTCCGCCAGCGCGCCGAGCTCCGCGCCGACCTCCCGGCCGGCGCGCCGTACCGACTCGCCGACCAGCTGGTCCTTGCCGCCGGGGAAGTGGAAGTACAGCGAGCCCCGGGGCGCCCCGCTGGCCGCCACCACCTGGTTCAGGCCCGCGCCGAAGTAGCCGCCGGTCTCGATCAGGTCGCGCGTCGTGTCCAGCAGGCGCCTGCGCGTCTCCTCGCCCTTCTGTCCCATGACGAAAATATAGACCGGTCTTCATATTTTCGGCAAGTCCGGGCGGGTACGGGATCCGCTCCGGCGGCCGCCAGGACGGCGCCGGGCGTACCGCCGGGGCGGTACGGCCGGCGCCCCCGCGGGTCAGGCGCGGCGGCCGATCGACAGGACCGGGCCGGTGGTGTCGGCGAAGAAGTCGTTGCCCTTGTCGTCGACGACGATGAAGGCGGGGAAGTCCTCGACCTCGATCTTCCAGACGGCCTCCATGCCGAGCTCCGGATACTCCAGCACCTCGACCTTCTTGATGCAGTCCTGGGCCAGGCGGGCGGCGGGGCCGCCGATGGAGCCCAGGTAGAAGCCGCCGTACTTCTTGCACGCCTCGGTGACCTGCGCGGAGCGGTTGCCCTTGGCGAGCATCACCATGGAGCCGCCCGCGGCCTGGAAGCGCTCGACGTAGGAGTCCATGCGCCCGGCGGTGGTCGGGCCGAAGGAGCCGGAGGCGTAGCCCTCGGGGGTCTTGGCCGGCCCGGCGTAGTAGACCGCGTGGTCCTTCATGTACTGCGGCATCTCGCCGCCCGCGTCGAGCAGCTCGCCGATCTTGGCGTGCGCGATGTCGCGGGCGACCACCAGCGGGCCGGTCAGCGACAGGCGGGTCTTGACCGGGTACTTGCCCAGCTCGGCGAGGATCTCCGGCATCGGCCGGTTCAGGTCGATCTTCACGACCTCGTCGGAGAGCTGGTCGTCGGTGGTGTCCGGCAGGAACCGGGCCGGGTCGGTCTCCAGCTTCTCCAGGAAGATCCCCTCAGGGGTGATCTTCGCGAGGGCCTGGCGGTCGGCGCTGCAGGAGACGGCGATGGCGACCGGGCAGGAGGCGCCGTGCCGGGGCAGGCGGATCACCCGCACGTCGTGGCAGAAGTACTTGCCGCCGAACTGGGCGCCGATGCCGAGCTTCTGGGTGAGCTCGAAGACCTTCGCCTCCAGCTCGGTATCGCGGAAGCCGTGCCCGCTGGGGGAGCCTTCGGTGGGCAGGGAGTCCAGGTAGCGGGCGCTGGCGTACTTGGCCGTCTTCAGCGCGAACTCCGCGGAGGTGCCGCCCACCACGATCGCCAGGTGGTACGGCGGGCACGCGGCCGTGCCCAGGGAGCGGATCTTCTCCTCCAGGAAGGCCAGCATGCGCTTCTCGTTGAGGACGGCCTTGGTCTCCTGGTACAGGAACGACTTGTTGGCGCTGCCGCCGCCCTTGGCCATGAACAGGAACTTGTACTCGTCCGCATGCCCGCCCGGGTCCTCGGCGTACAGCTCGATCTGGGCCGGGAGGTTGGTGCCGGTGTTCTTCTCCTCCCACATGGTGATCGGGGCCATCTGGGAGTAGCGCAGGTTCAGCCGGGTGTAGGCGTCGTAGACGCCGCGGGAGAGGTGCTCGGCGTCGGCGCCGTCGGTCAGGACGTGCCGGCCGCGCTTGCCCATCACGATGGCGGTGCCGGTGTCCTGGCACATCGGGAGGACGCCGCCGGCCGAGATGGAGGCGTTCTTGAGCAGGTCGAGGGCGACGAAGCGGTCGTTCCCGCTGGCCTCGGGGTCGTCGATGATCTTGCGGAGCTGGGCGAGGTGCGAGGAGCGGAGGTAGTGGGAGATGTCGTGGATCGCGGTCTCGGTGAGCAGGCGCAGCGCCTCGGGCTCGACCTCCAGGAACCTGCGGCCCGCGGCCTCGACGACGCGCACCCCCTCCCTGCTGACCAGACGGTACTCCGTCTCGTCCGGTCCGAGGGGAAGCAGGTCGGTGTAGTCGAACTCGGGCATCGTCTCTCGATCCTCCGTGCCGGGGGCCTTCCGGTTCTCGCCGGTTCCTGCTAGAGGGTACGGCCTGCCGCCGGGCGCTCCACCGGGGACACCACCGGTCCGGGGGCCGGTCCGGGCGACGGGGCGAGCCCGACGGCGATGCCCGTGACGACCAGGGCCGCCCCGGCCAGCTCGGCGGCCGAGGGCGCGCCGAACCCGAGCGCCGCGCCCGTCACCATCGCGCCGACCGGGATCAGCCCGGCGAACAGCCCCGCCGTCTGCGCCCCGAGCCGGGGCAGCGCGTCGTACCAGAGGAAGAACGCCACGGCGGTCACCACGACCGCCTGGTAGCCGAGGCCCGCCGCTTCGGCCGGGGTCGGCACGCGCAGCGCGGCGGCGCCGTCCGCCACCAGCCCGAACACGCCCAGCAGCGGAACGGCCAGCACCGCCGTGTAGGCGGAGACCCGCAGCGCGCCGAACCGGGGTAGCAGCGGCAGGGCCAGCAGGGAGAAGCAGACCTCGCAGGCCAGCGCGCCCAGCGACCAGAGCAGGGCGACCGGTCCGCCGCCGCCGAGACCCGTGGCCACGGTCGCCCCGGCCACCACGACGGCCGCGGCCCCCGCCAGCCGGGGGGAGGGGCGGCCGCCGGACAGGGCGAGGACCAGCGGGACGGTGCCGAGCACGGTGCCGACCAGGGCGGGGCCGGCGTGCCGGGTCGCCTCGATCACGCAGACGTTGAAGAGCGCCAGCCCGGTGAGGGAGAGCGCGACCAGCAGGGCGGCCTCGCGGGGCGCCGGCCGCAGGAAGCGGAGACCGGCGAGCCGGGCGGCGGCCAGCAGGATGGCGGCGGCGAGCAGGTAGCGCAGCGCCTGGCCGCCGTGGACGGGGTAGTCCTGGATCAGCCCGGAGACCCCGGCCAGGGTGCCGACCAGGAACATCGCCCCGGCCGCCTGGCCCGGACCCCGCAGCAGGGACGTGCGGGTGATGACAGCATCGCTCATGCCGGGAATGCTAGGGAGCCAATGGCTTTCCCCCTCAGTCCAATCCGTGAGCATTGCAGAGGACCAATTGGCCGACCTCCATCTGGACATCGACCGGGCCGCGGGCGGCATCGCCGGGCAGATCACCCGAGAGCTCCGCGAGGCCGTACGGCGGGGCAGGCTGGCGGCCGGGGCGCGGCTGCCCGCGAGCCGGGAGCTGGCCAGGGACCTCGGCCTGTCGCGGGGCGTGGTCGTGGAGGCGTACGAACAGCTGGTCGCCGAGGGGTTCCTGGTGGCGAAGGTCGGCTCCGGCACCCGGGTGGCCCCCGCCGCGGCCCGGACCGCGGCTCCCCCGGCCGGAGCCCGGACGGCGGCACCGCCGGCCGCCGGGCCCGGTCCGGTGACGCGAGGATCCGCCGGGCCCGTCTCCGCCGCGCGGCCGCAGGGTTCCGGGTCCGCCGGCGCCGAATGCGGCTACAACCGCCGCCCCACCTCGCCCGATCTGGGGACCTTCCCCCGCCGGCAGTGGCTGGCCGCGACCCGGCGGGTGCTCGCCGTGCTCCCCTCCGAGGCGCTGGACTACGGCGATCCCGGCGGCGTCCGGGAACTGCGCGAGGAACTGGCCGCCTACCTGCGCCGGGTCCGCGGTGCCGACGTCACCCCGGACGACCTGGTGATCGTGGGCGGGGTCGCCCAGGGGCTCAGCCTCACGGTCCAGGTGCTGGCCGGGCGTTCGGCCCGGGGGCGCCCGGGCGGCGACCTGGGCTGGTTCCACGGCCGGGCGGCGGATCCGGTCCCCGCGCGCGGCGTGCGGCTCGCGGTCGAGGACCCGACCGGCCTGCGCCAGCTCCCGCTGCTGCGGGCCGCGGGCGCCGAACCGGTCGCGGTCCCGGCGGACGGGGAGGGCGTCGACGTGGCGGCCCTGGCGGCGGCGGGGGTGCGGGCGGTGCTGCTCACCCCGGCCCACCACTATCCGACCGGCGTCGTGCTCTCCCCGCGCCGCCGCGCCGGGCTGATCGAGTGGGCCTCCGCCACCGGCGCGGTGGTCCTGGAGGACGACTACGACGCGGAGTTCCGCTTCGACCGCGACCCGGTGGGCTGCCTGCAGGGCCTCGCACCGGACCGCGTGGTCCTGGCCGGGAGCGTCAGCAAGTCCCTGGCACCCGGGCTGCGGCTCGGCTGGGTGGCGGCCCCGCCGCACATCGCCGCGGCGGTACGGCGGGCGCGGGCGGAGCTGGACATGGGCTCCCCGGTGCTGGAGCAGCACGTGCTGGCGGAGCTGCTGCGGACCGGTGCCTACGACCGGCATCTGCGGCGGATGCGCCGGGAGTACCGGGCCCGCAGGGACGCCCTGGTCCGGGCGCTGGCCGGGCACCTGCCGCAGGTCGCGGTGTGGGGCGTCTCCGCGGGACTGCACCTGTTCGCCGAGCTGCCCGCGGGCTGGGACGAGGAAGCCGTGGCGGCGGCGGCCCGGGCGCGCGGCCTGGCGGCCGAGCCGGTGGCCCCGATGCGCCACCGGCCGGGTCCTCCCGCGCTGGTCCTGGGCTTCGCCCGGCTCCCGGTCCACCGCGCGGCCGAGGTCGTCGGCGCCCTGGCCGGGGACCTGGCCGCCGGGCGCGCCGGCTGACGGGCGAGCCGGGGAGGGGACACGCCGGCTGACGGGCCCGGCGGGGCCGGGGGACGGGTACGGCGGCCCGGAGCGGGGCGGGCGCTACGGGGTCGCGGGGGAGGCCGGGGCCGACGGGGAGGCCGGAGCGGCCGGGACCTTCGGGCGGAAGCCCCCGGCCAGCGGCACGATCAGCGCGACCAGGACCACGGCGGGCACGAACGCCGCGCGCACGTCCAGGGTGCCGTTGAGCGTGCCGACCACGGCGGCGCCGACGACGAACCCGACGTAGTTGAACATGTTGACCCGGGCGATCGCCGTCTCCGCCCCGGCGCCGAGGCGGCCCGCCGCAGAGAACGACTGCGGGGCGATCACGGACAGGCCCACCCCGGCCAGGCCGAACGACAGGACGGCGACCACCGCGCCGGGGGCGGCGACGACGCCGAGCACGCCCAGCGCCGCGACCACCGCGCCCGCGCGGACCACGGGGGCCGGGCCGTACCGGCGCACGGCGAGGTCCCCGGGGACCCGGGCGGCCAGCATGGCGGCCTGGTAGGCGAGGTAGGCCAGCGGCACGACCCAGCCGCTCGCGGCCAGCGCCTGCTCCATGTAGACCGTGCTGTAGTTGGAGATCGCCGCGTCGCCGACGTAGAGGAACGCCATCGCCAGGCAGAGCGGGACGATCGGGCGCCACGGCACCCGGGCGGCGGACCCGGCCGCGGGCTCCGCGCCGGTCCGCCCGGCCCGCTCCTCGCCCGCGCCGTACAGGCGGGGGAGCACGGCCAGCGAGACGACCGCGCCGAGCACCATCGGGGCGGTGAACGACCAGGCGAGGTCCACCTCCAGAGCGCTGGCGGCGGAGTTGATCCCCGCCCCCAGCATGGAGCCGACGCTCCACACGGCGTGGAAGCCGGTCAGCACGCTCATGCCGTACCGGCGCTCGACCGCCACCGCCTGCATGTTCATCGCCGCGTCGACCGCTCCGACGGCGAGGCCGAAGGCGGCGCTCAGCACGTACAGCGCGGCGAGCCCGTCGTTCCAGCCCACCAGGACCACGACGGCGCAGACGGCGAGCTGGGCGGTGCGCAGGACAGGGGCGCTGCCGTACCGGGTGGCGAGCAGCCCGGCGAGACCGCTCCCCACCCCCGCGATCACCGGCACGAGCAGCAGGACGAGGGTGAGGTCGCCGTCGCTCAGGCCGAATCCGCGCTGCAGGTCGGCCACGTGGGTGAGCAGGGTGGCGAAGCACAGGCCCTGCACGAAGAACGCGGCCCAGGTCGCCACCCGGGCCTGCCGGTCACGCGGGGTCGGCATCGCGACCTCCCGAGAACATGAGGGGGGTTCAAGTTCTCGTCAGCGTAAGGGCGCGCTTGCGCCCGGTCAACGGTCGCCGGCCCGCCCGTCCCGGGCCCGCGCGAGGGGCCGTCCCGAGCCGGGCGCGCCGGGCGCCGCCAGGGACTATGGTCGGATCGTGGACGATTCCCGACCCCCTGCGCTCCGCGGGAAAGAGCCGGCGCCGCGCCCCGGTGACCTGCGGGCGGGAGACGCCGACCGCGAGCGGGTGGCCGCGGTGCTGACCGAGGCGCTGGCCGACGGGCGGCTGGACCAGGTGGAGCACGCCGAGCGGCTGGAGGCGGTCTACCGGTCCCGCACGCTGGGCGAGCTCGCCGCACTCACCACCGACCTGCTCCCGCCGGAGGAGCAGCCGCTGCGCACCGACGTCCGGCCCGTGACCGCCTTCTTCGGCTCGGAGAAGCGGGAGGGCCGCTGGGTGGTGCCCAACCGCTTCACCGCCACCGCGATCTGCTCCAACGTCACCCTCGACCTGTGCGAGGCGCTGCTGCAGTCCAGCCACGTGACCCTCCAGGTCACCGTGATCGGCGGCACGCTCACCCTGATCGTCCCGGAGGGCGTGCGGATCGAGATGCCCGCCTCGGCCGTCATGGGCGGGAAGAAGAACCAGGTCCGCCCCTCTCCGGACGGTCCGCTCATCGAGATCACCGGCCTGGTCTCCATGGGCACCATCGTCGCCAAGTCGCCCAAGCGCCCCCGCCGCTCCTGGTTCCGCCGCTGACGGGGGCGGCCGGACCGGAGCGGGGGACGGTCACCCGGCGGTCTCCCGGCGGGCGGTCAGGTCCCAGGTCCGCACCGCCGCGTCGTACCCGCCGGAGACGGCGACCGGCCGGTCGCCGAACTGCGCCGCCGCGACGGAGAGGACCGATCCCGTGTGGCCGGTGAGCGGCCCGCCGAGCTGCTCGCGGGTGGTCAGGTCCCAGATCCGCACGGTGCCGTCCCGGCCGCCGGAGACGGCGACCGGCCGCTCGTCCAGCTGCGTCACCGCGACCGAGGTGACCGGTTCGGTGTGGCCGGTGAGCGGCCCGCCGAGCTGCTCGCGGGTCTCCAGGTCCCATACGCGCAGCGTGCCGTCCCAGCCGCCGGAGACGGCGACCGGCCGGTCGCCGAGCCGCGCCACCGCGACCGCGCCGACGCCCTCGGTGTGGCCGATGAACGGCGCGCCGAGCTGCCTGCCGGTGGCCAGGTCCCACACCCGCACCGCCGTGTCCCAGCCACCGGAGCCGGCGCTGCCGGAGATGACGACGTGCCGGCCGTCGAGCTGCGCCGCCGTGACGGAGACGGATCCGCCGATGTGGCCGGTGGCCAGCTCGCCGAGCCGCTCGCGGGTGGTCAGGTCCCATACGCGCAGTGTGCCGTCCCGGCCGCCGGAGACGGCGACGCGCCGGTCGTCCAGTTGGGTCACCGCGACCGAGACGACCGGTTCGCGCTGGTCGATGAAGGGCCCGCCGATCTGTTCGCGGGTGGTCAGGTCCCACGCGCGCAGCGTGCCGTCCCAGCCGCCGGAGAGGGCGACCTGCCGGTCGCCGAGCTGGGTCACCGCGATCGAGGCGACCGGAGCGGTGTGGCCGGTGAGCGGCCCGCCGAGCTGCTCGCGGGTGACCGGGTCCCACAGGCGCAGCGTGCCGTCGTCTCCGCCGGAGACGACGACCTGCCGGTCGCCGAGCCGCGCCACCGCGACGGACGTGACCGGAGCGGTGTGGCCGGTCAGCACCCCGTCGGAAGGCGCGGAGGCGCCGGAGAGGGCGGAGACGAGCGACCGGACGCCGAATCCGGCGGCGGCGATCACCACGACGGCGACCAGCACCAGAACCGGGATCCGCCGGTACGCCCGCACCGCGGGGGCGGAGGCGCCGGGTTCCGGGGTCCCGGGATCGGACGCTCCGAGGTCCCAAGTCCCGGAATCGGACGCTCCGGGTTCCGGGGTCCCGGGGGCGGAGGCGTCAGGATCCGAGGTCACGGGAGCGGGCGCCTCGGAACCCGGTGACCCGGGGACCGTTCCCGGTGGGCTCCCGCCCGGCTCCCGGCTCCCGTCCGGCTCCCGGCCGCCCCGCTCCCCGGCGACCGGCGGGGAGGCGGAGGCGCGGCCGGTGAGCTCGGCCAGCACGTCACCGGCCCCGGGCCGGGCGGAGGGGTCCTTCGCCAGGCAGGCCGCCAGCAGAGGGCGGAGCCGCTCCGGCACGCCCTCCAGGTCCGGCTCCCGCCCCAGGACGGCGCCCATCACCGCCGCGGGGTGCTCACCGGGGAAGGCCGGGTGCCCGGTCGCCGCGTACACCATGGCGGCGGCCCAGGCGAACACGTCGGAGGCCGGGCCCGCGGGCTCCCCGGCGAACTGCTCGGGCGCCATGTAGGCGGGCGTGCCCACGAGCACCGACTGGGTGGTGGCGGTGGCGTCCAGGATGCGGGCGATGCCGAAGTCGATGACCACCGGCCCCTCCGGCCCCATGATCACGTTTCCCGGCTTGAAGTCGCGGTGGACGATGCCGACCCGGTGGATGGCCTCCAGCGCCGTCATGGTGGCGATCGCCAGCCGCTCCAGCCCGCCGCCGGTGCGCGGACCGTCGGAGAGCACCAGATCGCGCAGGGAGGGGCCGGGGACGTACTCGCTGACCAGGTAGGGACGCCCGTCCGAGATGCCGGCGTCCAGCACCTGGGCGGTGCAGAACGCCGCCACCCGGCGGGCGAGCCGCGCCTCCCGCTCGAACCGCTCCCGGGACACCGCGTCGGCGGCCACCCGGGCGTGCAGCACCTTGACGGCCACCGGGCGCCCCGAGGCGGCCCGGCCGAGATAGACCTTGCCCTGGCCGCCCTCGCCCAGCACGCCGGTCAGCCGGTGACCGCCGATCCGCTCGGGGTCGTCCGCACCCAGTCCGGCGGGATCGGGCACCGCGCACCTCCTTCTCACCCGCGGCCGGCCTCCGCGCCGGCGGCGGTCGGGAAGATCCCGATGTGGACTCTGCCACAACCGGACGGTCTGGGCGCGGCCCGGGCCGCGCCCGGGATCACCCGGTCCGGCACCCGGGATCCACCCGGGTGCCGGACCCCGGACGGACCCCGGCCGGAGCCGCGCTGGACGGCGGTGCCGACGCTCAGACGGCGGTGTCGAAGTTGATCGCGCTGTAGGCGCGCAGCTTCCAGAGCTGGTGCTCGCTCTCGATCTTGCGGATCGTGCCGGACCGGCCGCGCATGACGAGGGAGCTGGTCACGGCGTGGCCGCCCCGGTAGCGCACGCCCTGCATGATCTCGCCGTCGGTGATGCCGGTGGCGGCGAAGAACACGTCGTCGGACTTGACCAGGTCGTCGGTGGTCAGCGTGGCGTCCAGGTCCAGGCCCGCGTCCAGCGCCTTGCGCCGCTCGGCGTCGTCGCGCGGCCAGAGCCTGCCCTGGATCACCCCGCCCAGGCACTTGAGCGCGCAGGCCGCGATGATGCCCTCCGGGGTGCCGCCGATGCCGAGCATCAGGTCGACGCCGGTGCCCGTGCGGGCCGCCATGATCGCACCGGCCACGTCTCCGTCGGTGATGAGCTTGATCCGCGCGCCGGTCTCCCGGACCTCACGGATGATCTTCTCGTGGCGGGGCCGGTCCAGGATGACCACCGTCACGTCGGAGGACGCGCAGCCCTTGGCCCGGGCCACCGCGGCGATGTTGTCGGCCACCGGCGCGTTGATGTCCACCGACGAGGCGGCCTCGGGGCCGGTCACCAGCTTGTCCATGTAGAAGACGGCCGACGGGTCGTACATCGAGCCGCGCTCGCTGACCGCGATGACCGAGATGGCGTTGGGCATGCCGAGGGAGGTCAGGCGGGTGCCGTCGATCGGGTCCACGGCCACGTCGCACTCCGCGCCGGTGCCGTCGCCCACGGACTCGCCGTTGTAGAGCATCGGCGCGTTGTCCTTCTCACCCTCGCCGATCACCACCACGCCGTTCATCGAGACCGTGTTGATCAACTGGCGCATCGCGTTGACGGCCGCGCCGTCGGCGCCGTTCTTGTCACCCCGGCCCACCCAGCGGGCGGCGGCCATCGCGGCGGCCTCGGTCACCCGGACCAGTTCCAGGGCGAGGTTGCGGTCAGGCGCGTGTTCGCCCGTGGCGAGGGCGGCGGGAACTGACGTCTGCTCGGACATGGCGAAAGGCCCCTCTCGTGGATTACTGCAACGATCGTAGTTGTCCCCCTCTCACCGGCCCGTGAAGGGATAACCTGCCGACCATGAGCAGCGACACGGAGCGGTCGGCGTCGGGCGTGGCCGCGCGGACCTCTGAGCGGGGCGCGGCCACCCGCGGCGCACTCCTGGCGGCGGCCCGGGAGGTCTTCGTCACGAGCGGCTTCGCCGAGGCGGGCGTGACCGACGTCGTCGCGCGCGCGGGCGCCAGCGTGGGAAGCCTCTACCACCACTTCTCCGGCAAGGCCGACCTCTACCTGACGCTCTTCGACGAGTTCCAGGCCCGGCAGACCCAGCGCACCAAGCACGCGGTCCAGGCCGCCAAGGCCGAGGGCGAGACCGACCCGATGCGGCTGTTCATCGCCGGGGCCCGCGCCTACCTGGAGGGCTCCCTGGACGAACGCGAGCTCTCCGCGCTGTTCCTGCGCGGCGACGGCCCGCCCGGTTTCGAGATCATCATGCGCGACCGGCTGCGCCAGTGGGCCAAGCGCAACGCCGCCCTGTTCGAGGGCGACGAGGGGGCCCTGGTCGTGGTCGTCACCGGCGCGCTGGCCGCCGCGGTCCAGGAGGTGGTGCTCTCCCCGGACGAGGAGGCCTCCCGGCGGCTCGCCGAGGACGTGCTGGCCATCATCGGGCAGATGCGCAGCCCGCAGAGCGCCGGATGAGCCCTCTGGACGGGACCGGCCCGTCCGGCGGGTAGTCTCGCCAGTCGTGCAACGGTTCACTGAGGGTTTCCGCGGCTACGTCGCCGCGATGCTCATCTGCCTCCTCGGCGTCTTCGTCTTCCTGCTCGTCACCCCGCAGAGCCGGGAGGAGCGCATCCCGCGCATCGACTACTCCATGGACGTCGCCGCCATGCGGCGTGAGGCGCCGTACCAGGTCTGGGCACCCGGAACCGTACCGGAGGGCTGGATCCCCACCAGTTCCCGCAAGACCCCCGAGACGGGCGCGAAGAGGTCCGGGAAGGAGCCGGTGACCTGGCGTCTCGGCTTCGCCACCACGGTGGATCCGGAGATCGGCCGACGCCGCCACGCGATGCTCGCGCAGAGCGACGAGAAGCCCGCCGCGGAGTTCGCCAACCGGATGGCCAACAGCGACAAGGTCGTCGGCACCGTGCAGATCGCCGGGGCGACCTGGGAGAAGCGCCACCGCGAGGACAAGGACCAGCGCTCGCTGGTGCGCTTCCTGCCCGGCTCCACCCTCGTCGTCACCGGCACCGCGGGGTGGGACGAGCTCACGGCCTTCGCCGCCGTGCTGAAGGAGCAGGACCGGCCCGCGGACGCCCCGGCCGCCGACCCGTCCGCCACGGCGGCCCCCGCTCCGGCCTCCAGCCCCTCCGCCACGGGCTGACCCGGCCGAACGGGGCCGTCAGAAGGGCGACTCCGCGCCGGGGTCGGGCTGCCGGCGCTGCGCCATGGCCGCCGCGAGCTTCACCCGGGCGCCCTGCAACCACTCCTCGCAGAGCGCGGCCAGCTTCTCGCCGCGCTCCCACAGCTCGATCGACTGCTCCAGGGTGAGCCCGCCCGCCTCCAGGCGGCGGACCACCTCGGTCAGCTCCTCGCGTGCCTGCTCATACGACGGTGTCTTCTCCTCGGCCACGCCTCACACCCTAGGGGCTCGGCGCGGCGGACGGGTTGGAAGACTGGGACGGTGAACGTACGCGATGCGACCCCCGACGACATCTCCGAGCTGGTCCGCCTCCGCGAGATCCTGACCGACCGCATGGCCCGGGACGGCACGCCGGTCTTCGAACACTGGCAGGAGGCCTACGCCGAGAGCCTCGCGGAGCGGCTCGGCAGCCCCGACACGGCCGTCTACGTCGTGGACGCCCCGGAGGGCGGCCTCGCCGCCTGCGGCGTCGGCCTGATCTTCGACCGCCTCCCGGGGCCGACGCTCCCCGACGGCCGCTACGGCTACGTCCAGGGCATGACCACCGACCCGCGCCACCGGCGCAGGGGACACGGCAGGGCCGTCATGGGGGCGCTGATGGACTGGTACCGGGCGCAGGGCGTGCGCAAGGTGGACCTGCACGCGACCTCCGACGGGGAGCCGCTCTACCGGGAGTTCGGCTTCGTCGAGGACGGCTATCCCTCGCTCACGTGGCGGGATCCTTCCGGGCGGCGATGACCGTGACGCGGTCGTCGGGGAAGCGGACCGTCAGCTCCTCGCCGCCGGCGACGCCGGCCGCCCGCCGTACGACCTCGCCCCCGGGACGCTGCACGATCGCGTAGCCGCGCTCCAGCGTGGCGGCGGGGGAGAGCGCGACCAGGCGGGCGCGGAGGTGGCCCAGGGAGTCCTGCGCGCGGTCCAGGGAGCCCGACAGCGCCCGCCGGGCCCGGTCCCGCAGCTGCTCGGCCTGCTCGGCGCGGCGCTCGATCTCGCGGACCGGGTCGGCCAGGGCGGGCCGGGAGCGGACCGCCGCCAGCCAGGCCGTCTCGCGGTCCAGCCAGCCGCCGACCACCCGGCGGCCCCGGTCGCGGAGCTGGCGCACCAGCGCGAGCTGCTCGCCGACGTCGGGCACGACCTTCTTGGCCGCGTCGGTGGGCGTGGAGGCCCGCACGTCGGCGACCAGGTCGAGCAGCGGGCTGTCCTGCTCGTGGCCGATCGCGCTGACCACCGGGGTGCGGCAGGCCGCCACCGCCCGGACCAGCGCCTCGTCGGAGAAGGGCAGCAGGTCCTCCATCGACCCGCCGCCCCGGGCGATCACGACGACCTCGACCTCGGCGTCCGCGTCGAGCCGCCGCAGCGCCTCGGTGACCTCGCCGACGGCGTACGGCCCCTGCACCGCCACCTGCTCGACCTTGAACCGGACCGCGGGCCATCGCCGCCGGGCGTTCTCCAGCACGTCGCGCTCGGCCGCCGAGTCGCGTCCGCAGATCAGCCCGACCGTGCCCGGCAGGAACGGCAGGCGGCGCTTGCGGTCGGCGGCGAAGAGCCCCTCGGCGGCGAGCACCTGGCGCAGCCGCTCCAGGCGGGCCAGCAGCTCGCCGACGCCGACCGGGCGCATCTCCAGCGCGGTGAACGCGAACGAGCCCCGGTTGACCCAGAAGTCGGGCTTCAGGTTCATGACGACCCGGGCGCCGTCCACCGGGCGGGGGGAGGTCGCCTCGTAGACCCCGCGCGGGCAGGTCACCCGGGCGGAGACGTTGGCCACCGGGTCGCGCAGCGTCAGGAACACCGTGCCGCCCCGCGCGGTCAGCTCGGTGATCTGCCCCTCGACCCAGACGGTGCCGAGCTTGCCGATCCAGCCGCCCACCATCTGGAGCACGGTGCGGACCGGCAGCGGCTGCTCCGGAGAGGTCTTCGACGTCATGGCGGGCAGCCTACGCGCCGGACGCGGCGGCCGGGCGGGCCTACTCGCCGGCCTCCAGCTTGGCCAGGCGGTTCTCGAACATCCTCACGACCTCGGGCCGGGCCGTGGTGGCCTGCTCGTAGGCGATCATGTCCTTGATCTGCTGGACGCTCTTGCCGCGCATGCGGGCGCGCAGGGAGGCGACGGTCAGCCCGGAGTAGCCGGGCAGCGGCTCGGCGGGCACGTCCCCGTCCGCGGTCCGGCCCCCGTTCTCCCCGGCTCCGGCGACCGGCGCGGCCTTGCCCGCCTTCGGCGCCGCGCTCTTCGACGCGGACCTCCTCGGTGCCGCGCTCTTCGGCGCCGCGGCCTTCTCCGCCCCGGCCTTCGCGGCCCTGGCCCGGGTGGCCCTGGACCTGGCGAGCTCGGGCTCGGCGGGCTTGGTCTTCACGACCTCGACCTCGGCCTCGACCGGGGTGGCGCCGGTCGAGTCGGGCTTGTCGACCTCCACGTCGACCTCGGCCACCTCGACCTTCACCGCGGGCGGCACGGGCACCGCGGCCTCGGGCTCGGGAGCCTTGGCCGTGGGGATCCTGGGGGCGACGGGGGCGAGGGTGACCGGCTCGGCCTCGGCCGTGCCGGCCCCGGAGGCCGCGGCCTTCCCGACGGCGGGCTCGGCCTTCGCGGACGCCGCGGTCCCGGCGGCGGGCGCGGCGGGCTTCTCGGCGACGGCCTCGGCGCTCCCGACGGCCTCGGCGGTCCCGGCCTCGGCGGTCCCGGCCTCGGCGGTCCCGGCCCCGGCGGTCCCGGCCCCGGCGGTCTCGGTCTCGGCGGTCCCGGCCCCGGCGGTCTTCGGCTTGGCCGGGGCGAAGATGACCGGCTCGCGGCGGGCGGGCCTCTCCGCCGCCTCCTCCGCGGCCCCGGCCTTCTCCTCGGCTCCGGACGGCTGCCCGGAGGCCTCCGGCCGCTCCTCGCGGAGGTCGCCGTCCGCGCCGGCCGCGCGCTTGATCCTGCTCCGGACCCGGTCGCCGAGCAGCAGCGCCTGCCCGACCCCGCTCAGGGCGGTCTGAAGCACGTAGAGCGGTAGTTCCTTCGCCTTCCCGGCGACGTTGCGGAAGAGATCCGGGACTGACATTTCGTCTCCTGGAGAACGGTATTGGACGGCTGATCCGGCAATAGGGTGCTTTGTGAGGTCAAGAGGCGCGGGAACGGGCCTCATGGATACTCCACGTAGCATAAGAACATGACTTCTAAGACCGGCGCGACTCGACGCGTGCTTGTGGCGAAGCCCCGTGGATACTGCGCGGGGGTCGACCGTGCGGTCCAGGCCGTCGAGAAGGCCCTGGAGCAGTACGGCGCGCCGATCTACGTGCGCAAGCAGATCGTCCACAACACGCACGTGGTCAAGACCCTGGAGGAGCGCGGAGCGATCTTCGTCGAGGAGACCGACGAGGTCCCCGAGGGCGCCATCGTCGTCTTCTCCGCCCACGGCGTCTCCCCGGCCGTCCACGCAGAGGCAGCCCAGCGCAACCTGAAGACCATCGACGCCACCTGCCCGCTGGTCACCAAGGTCCACAACGAGGCCCGGCGGTTCGCCGCCCAGGACTACGACATCCTGCTGATCGGCCACGCGGGCCACGAGGAGGTCGAGGGCACCGCCGGCGAGGCGCCCGACCACATCCAGCTCGTGGACGGCCTCGACGCGGTCGGCTCCGTCCAGGTGAAGGACCCCGAGCGGCTGGTGTGGCTCTCCCAGACCACGCTCTCGGTGGACGAGACCACCGAGACGGTCGCCCGGCTCAAGGAGCGCTTCCCCAACCTCATCGACCCGCCGAGCGACGACATCTGCTACGCCACCCAGAACCGCCAGGTCGCGGTGAAGGAGATCGCCGCCCGGGCCGAGCTGGTCATCGTCGTCGGCTCGGAGAACTCCTCCAACTCCAAGCGCCTGGTCGAGGTCGCCCTCGACCACGGGGCCGACGCCGCCCACCTGGTCGACGACGCCTCGTTCATCCGGGACGAGTGGCTGGAGGGCGTCACCACGGTCGGCGTGACCAGCGGCGCCTCGGTGCCCGACGAGCTCGTCGCCGGCGTCCTGGAGCGCCTGGCCTCGCACGGCTTCCACGACGTGGAGGAGGTCCGCTCCGTCGAGGAGAGCGTGCGCTTCGCGCTCCCGCACGAGCTCCGCAAGGACCTGCGCGCCGGAGTCTGACCCGCCGGAGCGGCACGCCCCGCGGGGGTTACTGGCCCTCGCGGGGCGTGCCGTACATCCGGGGCTCGAAATAGCCCTCGGGCTCGGGGGCGAAGCCCGCCGACCCGCCCGAGCGCGGGCGGGGCACGGCGGCCCCCGAGGCGCGCAGCTCCTCGCGCAGCTCACGGACGCAGTCGGGCAGGCCGCGCCGCCAGGCGACGACCAGGACCAGCGCCGAGCCGGCGAACAGCCACGGCGCCCCCCGGGACAGCGAGCTGTAGACGCCGAGACTGAACGCCGCGGCCGGCGAGGCCGCGGACGCCGCCCGCACCGCCTCGGCGACCAGCACGGCGGCGAAGAACGCCAGAGGCGGGGAGACCACCAGCGAGAGCAGGTCGCGCGGGTTCACCAGCCACACCGCGGCGAGGCAGCCGGCCACGAACGCCACGCCGACCACGGCCGGCAGGCCGGACAGGGAGCTCAGCAGGCTGCCCAGCAGCGTGGACGCCAGCACTGCCGCCACCGCGCCCCGCGCGGTCAGCCGGATACCGGATTCCGGGTTCCGCTCACCCACCTGTGACCACCTCGCCCGTCGCCCCCTCGCACCGCCTGCCGTGGTCTCCAGTCTCCGACTTCCCCCGGCTTCTGGAAACGGGTCTCAAAGCGGCTCGTCGGCCAACTTACCGTTCAACCGGGGGACGGGGGACGCGCTTGGCGTCTCTTCTTCCAGCAGTTCGGGGGAGGCCAGCGCGCGCGGCAGGTCCTCCACCGTCTGCGGCCGGTCCAGGTCGCCGTCGACCAGGCCCAGGTCGTTCAGCTTGCGCGCGCTCACCAGGACCCGGGTCTCCAGGGACCCGACCGTCCGGTTGTAGGCGTCCACCGACCGGCTCAGCGAGCGGCCCAGCGCGTCCAGGTTCCGCCCCATGCTGCTCAGCCGCTCGTAGAGCTCCTTGCCCAGCTCGAAGACCGCGCGGGCGTTCTCGCTGAGCGCGGCCTGCTGCCAGGCGTAGTGCGCGGTGCGGAGCATGGTGACCAGCGTGGTGGGGGTGGCGATGTGCACCCGCCGGCGCATGGCGTACTCCAGCAGACCGGGGTCGCGCTCCAGCGCCGGGGCCAGGAACGCCTCCCCGGGGATGAAGAGCACCATGAACTCCGGCGCGGGGGCGAAGGCCTGCCAGTAGGCCTTGGCGGCCAGCCGGTCCACGTGCTCGCGCACGTGCCGGGCGTGGTCGTCGAGCCGGGCGGCGCGCAGGTCGGGGTCGGCGGCCTCGGCGGCCTCCAGGTAGGCGGCGAGCGAGACCTTGGCGTCGACCACGATGTTCTTGCCGCCCGCCAGCCGCACGACCATGTCGGGCCGGAGGGCGCCGTCGGCGGTGGCCGCGCTCGCCTGCTCCTCGAAGTCGCAGTGGCGCTGCATGCCGGCGATCTCGGCGACCCTGCGCAGCTGCAGCTCGCCCCAGCGGCCCCCGCCCTCGGGCCGCTGCAGGGCGCGGACCAGGGCGTTGGTCTGGGCGCGGAGCCGGTCGTTGCTCTCCCTGATGATCTCGATGTGCCGGGTCAGCTCGGCGTGCGCCGCCCGCTGGCCCGACTCGGTGTCGCGCAGCTGGGCCTCGACCCGGGCCAGGGTGTCCTTCAGCGGCTCGATCAGGTGCTCGACGGCCTGCTTGCGCTGCTCCAGCTCTCCCGCGGCCGCGGCGCGGTCGGTGGCCAGGCGTGACTCGGCCAGTTCCAGGAAGCGGAGGTTGTTGACGTCGAGCGCGCGGGCCGACAGGGCACGGAAGCGCTCGGCGAGCTGCTCCTCGACGTAGACGACCTTCTCCTCGGCCGCCCTGGCCCGGGCCTCGGCGTCCGCCAGGCGGGCGGCGTCGCCGGCGGCCCCGGCGGAGGCGCGCGCCCTGCCGAGCAGGAACCCGATGGCGAGTCCCGCCGCGAGCCCCACGGCGAGCTGGAAGGCGAGTGCCATGACGTCCATGCCGGGATGATCCCAGGTCCGGCGGGCGGGGGCGGCCCGACACGCCTAGCGGACCGACCGCGCCGTTCCGCTTGTGCACACGCCTTCCATCACTCAAAGTTTCTCAAGGAACACGTAAGGTGAGGGGGCTCTGTGAGGACGGACGGCTCACGCCCGAGGACGGCGCCGGTGCTGGGGGTCGCGCTCGCCGTCGTCGCCACCGTCGGCGCCGCGGCGATCGGGCTCATCGCGGGGCGGGGCGACGCCGAGCAGGCGGCGGAGCGGGCGGCGGACGCCCGCCGGGCGGCTCCGGCCCCGCTCATCTGGGACGAGGGGGCCTGTGTCGACCGGGTGGGCGCCAGGTTCGAGCTGACCTCCTGCGGTGACGCCGACGGCAGGGTGCTGTCCGTGGTGGGCGCCCGCTCGCCCGGCTGCCCCGCCGAGACCGACGAGCTGGTCGGGATCCCCGCCGCGGCGGGGGAACCGGGGGAGGTGGCCGTGCACGGCACGCAGGCCCGCCGTACGGCGTGCGTGCGCAGCCTGAGAGGGTCGCACGCCGGAGACCCGGGGCGGGGCGGCGGGATGCTGCGCGCGGGCGACTGCCTGGCGCTGCGCGGCGGGGAGCGGCCCTGCTCCGCCGAGGGCTGGTACGGCAGGGTGCTGGCCGTGGTGGACCGGTCCGGCACCTGCCCGGACGGCACGCTGGACGCGCTGGCGGTCGGCGAGCGGTCGGTCGCGTGCCTGGGCGAGGGAGGCGGGGTGCTGGCCGTGGGGGACTGCGTGGTCGATCCCGGCCGCCGCCTGGTCAGCCGCAGGGCGCTGGCCAAGATCCCGTGCGGCTCCCCGCGGGCGTGGGCGCGGGTGACGGCCAGGAGCGACTCCCGCGCGGGCTGCCCCGCCGGTTCGGACCGCTATCTGAGGGTGCGCGGGCCCGGGGTTCCCCATCCTGTGACCTGCCTGCGGCGAGTGGCACTGCACGGCTCCCCGTAGACTCGGGTCACGTGAGCCTGAGCATCGGCATCGTCGGACTGCCCAACGTCGGCAAGTCCACGCTTTTCAACGCGCTGACCAAGACCGCCAACGCCCTGGCGGCGAACTACCCGTTCGCCACCATCGAGCCCAACGTGGGCATCGTCGGCGTGCCCGACCCGCGTCTGGAGAAGCTGGCCGAGATCTTCGGCTCCGCCCGGATCCTGCCCGCGAAGGTCGAGTTCGTCGACATCGCCGGCCTGGTCAGGGGTGCCTCGGAGGGGCAGGGCCGGGGCAACCAGTTCCTCGCCAACATCCGAGAGACCGACGCGATCTGCCAGGTCATCCGGGTCTTCTCCGACCCGGACGTGACCCACGTGGACGGCGAGGTCTCCCCGCAGCGCGACATCGAGACCATCAACACCGAGCTGATCCTCGCCGACCTGCAGACGCTGGAGAAGGCCGTCCCGCGCCTGCAGAAGGAGGCCAGGAACAACAAGGACCGCAAGGCCGCCCTGGACGCGGCCGAGGCGGCCGCCAAGCTCCTGGACGGCGGCACGACCCTGTACGCCGGGGCCAAGGGCGCCGGGATCGACCTGGCGGACCTGCGGGACCTGCACCTGCTGACCGCCAAGCCGTTCCTGTACGTCTTCAACCTCGACGCCGACGAGTTGACCGACGTGGAGCTGCGGGGCAGGCTCTCGGCGCTGGTCGCCCCCGCCGAGGCCGTCTTCCTGGACGCCAAGATCGAGTCCGAGCTGGTCGAGCTGGACGACGAGGAGGCGCTGGAGCTGCTGCAGTCCGTCGGCCAGGAGGAGTCCGGCCTGGCGCAGCTCGCCCGCGTCGGCTTCGAGACCCTGGGCCTGCAGACCTATCTGACGGCGGGCCCGAAGGAGGCGCGGGCCTGGACGATCCGCAAGGGCGCGACCGCCCCCGAGGCGGCGGGGGTCATCCACACCGACTTCCAGCGCGGCTTCATCAAGGCGGAGGTCGTCTCCTTCGACGACCTGGTGGAGGCGGGCTCCATCGCGGCGGCGCGGCAGGCGGGCAAGGCCCGCATCGAGGGCAAGGACTACGTGATGCGCGACGGCGACGTCGTGGAGTTCCGCTTCAACGTCTGAGCCGGTCCGGGGCCCCTCCGGCTCCAGGCGCGTCCGGAGCCCTCCGTGACGCGCCTGACGGGTCCCGCCGCGGGAGCCGCGGCGGGGCCCGCCCCGGCTCCCGGCGCGGATCCCGCCATGGACCCCGCCCCGGCTCCGTCCTCCCACAGGGCGGGCGCGGTCACCGACCGCGCCCGCCCTGTGCCGTGTCACGTTCCGTCACGGCGTGTCCGCAGAACACGCAGGTCGGGACAGTCGGTGTGCTTTTCGGATAGCAATGGGTGGCCTTTCGGTAATCGAGACGGGCGGTGGCCAGGGGTAACGCGCCCTTTCCCGCGCGGTGGGACGGCGCCGGAGGCCCGGACGGCGCCAGACCCGGTTTGCTCAGTCGACGTGATGACTGCAGCATGGGCGTGGTTTTCCTGGAAGAATCGGCAAGGCGGTTAAGGTAATCGCTTCACCATGGCTAACGGGGTCCGGAGTAATACGACACCGCGCCGGCCGGGGGGACGGCGCGAGCGGAGGCGTGATGGCTCGAAGGTCAACCGTCCAGCGGGATCCTGAGATCGCTGGTGACCCGGAGCTGTCGGCATACCCGGAGGCGTTCGACGACTCCGGGCCCGCGCGGGGGCGGCGGGCGCCGCGCCGCGGCGGCTGGGCCGGGGGCGGCGGACGGTGGCTGGTGTGGACCGGACGCGCCATCCTCTGGGCGTTAATTATCGTTATCGTGGTAAATGGGGTTCGTGCACCTTTTGAGAGGTTCACGAATCAGGGGGCGACCACGAGCGGGGCCCCGGTCTCCCCCGACGCCGGATTCCCCACGACCAAGGCGACCTCTTTCGCCAGCCAGTTCGCGGCCGTCTACCTCAATTTCGACGCCGTGCGGACGGAGGAGCGGGCCAGGCGGCTGGCGCCCTTCCTGCCCGACGGCGCCGACCCCCAGTTCGGCTGGGACGGCCTCGGCCGGATGAGCGCCGGAGCGATCCAGCCCTACGGGATCGAGGTCGTCGACGCGCAGAACGCCGTCGTGACCCTGGCGTTCCAGTCGGACGACCGCCGCAGGCTGCTGTCCGTCCCGGTCTTCCACGACGGCGCGACCGGGAGGTTCGTGGTCTCCGGGCACCCGGGCATCCTGCCGGCGCCGGCGCCGGCGACCCTGCCCGCCGTCCGCGACCCCGACCGCGACGAGGCGGCCGAGCAGGAGCTCCGCACGCCCATGGCCAACTTCTTCAAGGCCTACGCCGCCAGCGACACCGCCTCCCTGCAGCAGTACGCCGCCGAGGGGGCCGTCCTGGAGGGGTTCGGCGGGACCTTGACCTTCCTGGAGCTCAAGGAGCTCCTGGTGCCGCTCACCGGAGGCGCCACCAGGGAGGTGACCGCGACGGTCGTGTGGGGGGTGCCCACGGGGGCGACGCCGCAGGCCGGCGCCACCGCCGATCCGGGGGAGATGAGCGGGAGGCTGGAGCAGGCCTACGTCCTCACCGTGGTCAAGCAGGGCGACAAGTGGTTCGTCCAGAGCATCCGCGGTGCGGGGCGGTCCGTGGGGTGACGCATGATCGAATGGTGCCAGTCCGCAGTGAACAGATCCCCCCTGGCCGGCGATCCGGTGACGAGGCGGGCGGCGTGTGCGCGCCGTGCGACCCTCCGGCGCGCGTGGTCATGAAGCACGGAGGACGATAAGTGACTCTGAAGACCATCCTGCTGAGCGTGATCGACCTCGCTCAGCAGCCGACCGGCCAGCCGACCGCTCCCCCGGCGGGCGTGGACACCGAGGGGCTGGCGGACTTCCTCCGGCAGTTCTTCGCCCCGCTCTTCCTCGTCATCGTCTCCGTGGTGGCGCTGTTCTTCCTGTTCACCCGGGAGATCACCAGGTTCGTCCAGTTCATCATCCTCGCCATCGCCATCGGCGTGATCTTCTACGTGCCCAACATCATCGAGGTGACGGCCAAGGCGATCGCGGGCGCTCTGGGCATCACCGGAGGCTGAGGCCGCGCCCTGGCGGCCGGACGGAGAGAGCGGAGAGGAGGAGCGGGTGGACCTGCCCACGTATACCAATATCTGGCGAATCGAGAAGCGGCTCTACAAGCTGTACGACCTACGGTTGCCGATGCCGCTTCCGATCGTCTGGATCGGTGTGTTCGTGGGCGTGACGGCTCCGTGGTCGTTCCTGCTCGCGGTGCTCGGCGTGCCCTTCGACGCGCCCTGGCACGTGCTCTACCTCGTCCCGCCGGGCGTGGTGACGTGGCTGTCCACCCGGCCGGTGATCGAGGGCAAGCGGCTCACCGAGCTGCTCCAGTCGCAGGCGCGCTACCTGGGCGAGCCCCGCACCTGGTGCCGGATGGCACCCTCGACCGAGCCGTCGGAGATCACGCTCGTCGGCAGGGTCTGGCGGACGCTCCCGGAGCAGGCCGCGACCGTCCGGGTCAAGGCCGGGCGGAAGGCGGAGCGGACGGCCGGAGGGGAGGCGGGAGCGGAGAGCGCGGGGAAGGCCGCCGCGGGCAGGACTTCGCGCAGGGCCCGCCACGCCGCCCCCAAACGCGCCGCCGCGCCGACCCGGGCCGCCGTCCGCCCCGCGGTGGCGGC